>JAXECZ010000141.1:0-11207 GCA_034104845.1 Faecousia sp.
CAGCCATCGGGCAGAAATGCGTTTTGACACAGTCAGGGAAAGGAAGCCTCCGATGGCTCCGCCCAGAAGATAGGGCAGCGACTCCCGGAGAGAAACGCCGGAGAAGCCGTTCTGCAGCAGTAAGGAGCAAACGCAAATGGGGAGCATGATGCTGAGAGAATAGGGGAATACCTGGGAGGCATCCTCCTTGGACAAGCGGGTTAAAAGGGGCACCAGGATCAATCCGCCGCCGGAACCCAGGATCCCGGTGACAGAACCGGCGGCAAGTCCGGCCAGGGCGTAGCGCAGAAGAATCGGCATATTCAATCACTCCTGTTAAAAAGGATTCCTCCGGAATTGAAAACTATTCCCCTCATCCCCGGAATGACCGGAGACGGAAAGGAATATAGATGGAGGGAAAGGAGTGTGGGATTCATGGTTGTGAATCGAAGACCCACCGGCACGGCAAAGTCCATGCCCTACGGACTGCTGCTGGGCTGGCTGATGTCTGCGGGGCTCACTGCGGCAGCCTGCGGAGGGCTTGCATGGCTGATTATAAGCGGAAAAACCGGCTGGGAGGCCATGGGATACGGGGCAATTGTGACGCTGCTGGGCGCATCCTATGCGGGGGCGGCGGTGGCCTGCAAAATGATCATGCATCGGAAGCTGCTGGTGTGCATTCTTTCCGGCGTGATCTACCTATGCTCCCTTGTGGCAATCACGGCGCTTCTGTTCGGTGGGAATATAGAGGGAGCGTGGCTTTCTGCCTTGCTGGTAGCGGGTGGGAGTGGCACTGCAGCCCTTGTACATTGCGCTGAAAAAAGAGATAAAGGAGGACGGAGAAAAAAGCGCCGATTGTAAATTTGTACAAAAAACACAGGGAGTAAGAAATACTTACCCATCATTCAGATTTGTGAAAGAAAAACTGCAAAAACTATATTTAGTGATTGCTGGGCCTTAAAAACGCTAGATGTTGTCATTTTGATTGAAAATGGTAAAAACAAACGTTCAGGAAAAGAGGATGTTAACATAACTATGTTAACATAAAACTTGTCATAATCCACAAATCTAACCGATTTTTTTCAAAAAGCTTGAATTTTTGTAAAAAATGGAGTATAGTATGGCTGTATCAAAAAACAGTGTAGAGGTTAACTGGTTCATGCTAGACTTGATTTGTGCTTATGAGAATTATCTTGCAAAGATAAAACAAGCATCCGGCAATACCATTTCCTCCTATATGCGCGACATTCGCCAATTTTCAAACTGGCTGCAGCAAAAGGAAGGAGAGGATATTCTGAATGCCTCGAATTCTGATGTCTGCGATTACCTGGCTTTTATGCAGGCCCAGGGGAAATCCGGCGCTACGGCTTCCAGATCCCTGGCCAGCCTGAAGAATTTTTTCTCCTACGCAGTGTCCAATGGCTTTTTGGAGCATTCTCCCGTGACGGACACGATCCATGTGGAGCGGGGGGAGAAAAAGCTTCCGCAGATCCTGACCGGCAAAGAGGTGGAGCTTCTGCTTGCTCAGCCTGTCTGCTCCGACGCAAAGGGATACCGGGACAAGGCCATGCTGGAGGTGATGTACGCCACCGGCATGCGGGTTTCTGAGCTCATCGATTTGAATCTGGACGATTTCAATATGGATCTCGGCGTGATCAAATGCGGCGGCAATAAGAAGAGCCGGGTGATTCCGCTGTACCCTGCGGCGCTGCGGTCTTTGACGGAATACATCCAGGAGGCCAGGCAGGTGCTGATCGTGGATCCCTCGGAGCCCTCTTTATTTGTGAATGTCAGCGGAACACGGATGAGCCGGCAGGGCTTTTGGAAAATCCTGAAATTCTACCAGACCAAGGCGGGAATTGAAAAGGAAATCACCCCCCACACCCTGCGGCACAGTTTCGCGGTACATCTGCTGGAAAACGGTGCGGATCTGGACTCCCTCCAGGAGCTGATGGGTCACAGCGATATTTCCTCCACCCAGCTCTACACCCACATGATCAACCAGAAAATCAAATCCGTTTATCAGAAATGTCATCCCAAAGCATAAAGCAGCCTATCACCGGAAAAGGAGATAGGCCGCTTTTTCTTTTGATCGCTCCACAGAGAAACGGGAAGCCGAATCGATTAAGACTTCCTTAAATTATGACAGCTTGCCTCGAATCCTGATGGATCATGTGATATCATAAAGACACAATACAAGAAAGAGGAGCTGTATGCATATGAAAAAGAAATCCCTGATGGCTATGAATGCGCTGCTTGCGGCGTTGCTGCTCTGCGCCTGCACGCCGCGATCCGTTCCAATGGCGGATACCGCAGGCACGACAGCGGTGACGGAAATCACGCAGACTTCTGCCGACGCGGTTCATAATGGATTCAGCTGGCAGGATACACCGGCCCACAACGCTTTCCGCAGAACGCTGAAAACCATTCATGATGAGCTGTATTTGCCCAATCTGACCTATGTGGATAAAATCTCTTTGTGGGAGCCGGGGACCATTGAGGACGAGACCTTTGCTGTTTCGGATGTGGACGGGGATGGGGAAGAGGAGCTGCTGGTTGGCATATCCAACACCAGTATGGCGGGCATGTGTAAGGTGGTTTATGGCTATGACAAGGAGAAGGATGATGTGCGAAAGGAAGCGCAGACCTGGTTCGCGGCTGCTTTCTATCCGGAGATGATTCGTGTTGACGCCTCCCACAATCACGGCCACGCGGGGGATGTGCTCTGGCCCTACACGGTTATGACTTATGACCGGGAAAAGGATGTGTATCAGGATACTTTCTATGTGGATGCCTGGAGCAGGGAACTGGCTGAATATGATTCTCTCCTGGAAAGGGATTATCCTCAGGAAATTGATAGGGATAATGATGGTTTTGTCTATCTGATCACGGAAAATGGAGAGACAAAAATCCTAAATCGCCAGGATTATGAAAAGTGGGAGAAAGCGCTTTTCGCTGGATTGGAGCCCCTGAAAATCGATTGGATGAAAATGACGCCGGAGAACATCGGACTGCAATAAGCGCAAAACAGCCGCTGCAAAAAACGCAGCGGCTGTAAGCTTTGAAAAGGGGAGAGGTTAGATGCCGGTCATGGCGGCCAGCACATCCACTTCCATCTGCTGAATGCCTTTCTTCATGGAAAGTCCCTCGTCGATGTCCACATCGGCGTAAGAGCCATCGTGGGTGCAGATGATGCGGTTGGTCTTTCCGGCCAGCAGCAGCTCCACCGCCAGGTAGCCCATTTTGGTGGCATTGACCCGGTCACGGCCGGTGGGGGTACCGCCGCGCTGAATGTGGCCAAGCACGGTCACACGGGGATCCAAATCGATGGCATCCTTGATCTTTGCGGCAATTTCAGAGGCGGAACCGGCGCCCTCGGCCACCACGATCATGTAGTGGGTGAAGCCGTTGAAACGGGCCTGGCGAATCTTCTCGATCACGTCCCGCTCAAAATCGATGGGCTCTTCGGGAACCAGCACGGCAGTGGCGCCGCAGGCCAGGCCCACATACATGGCCAGGTATCCGGCATTGCGGCCCATGACCTCCACCACAGAGCAGCGCTCATGGGACTGCATGGTATCCCGAAGCTTATCGATGCACTCAATGGCGGTGTTGGCAGCGGTGTCGAAGCCGATGCAGTAGTTGGTGCAGCTGATGTCGTTATCAATGGTACCGGGGATGCCGATGACGTTGATGCCGTACTTGCTCAGCGCCTTGGCACCCCGGAATGTACCGTCGCCGCCGATGGCAATGATGCTGTCCAGCCCCAGGAACTTGCAGGTGGAAACAGCCTTGCGCTGGCCCTCTTCGGTCATGAATTCCTTACTGCGGGCGGTGTAGAGGATGGTGCCGCCCCGGTTGATGGTGTGAGCAACGCTCTTTTCGTCCAGACGAACAATGTCACCGGAAATCAGGCCGTTCCAGCCCCGCCGGATGCCGTAGCACTCGATGCCGTGATAAATGGCAGTTCTGACAACGGCACGAACACAGGGATTCATTCCGGGTGCATCGCCGCCGCTGGTAAGTACACCAATTCTTTTTACGCTCATGATGTTTACCTCCTGAGTTCATAATTCGGACAGTCTTATTTTACTGTTTGCGACACGAAAAGTAAAGCATAATTTTTCGGATTGTTTGAATTACCGAAACGGTTCCTTGAAACAGGGGAACGAAAGACACGGGAGAAAAAGGAAAGTGGCTCTCTGCCTATCCATCTCCCCAACGCAACAAAATAAAAATTTTGTTGCGTTGGGAGTGGGTTTGTGCTATAATCAATAAGAACCATTTTGGCAGACTGGATTCTGCCGGGAGTTTCCAGGCAGATATGTTCATTTACAGGAGGTTTCTACATGCAGCGCTATCACGATTGTCCGCAGATTTTGCGGGAGTTTCTGATCTATCATGAGACCATCAAGGGCCAATCGCCACTGACGATCTCCGAATACTATTTGGATTTGAGAATGTTTCTGCGATTCATCAAGCTGATGCGAAATGACATGCCCATCACCACGGATCTGGAAACCATTGATATTAAAGATGTGGATTTGAATTTCATCCGCAGCATTGACACCAGCGAGATTTTTGACTTTTTATCGTATCTGGCCAATGACAGGCCTGTGAATCCGGAAACTGTTGCTCCCGAGCACGGCATTTCCGCCTCCTCCCGAGCCAGAAAGCTGTCTGCCATCAAATCCTTTTACAAGTATCTGACGGTGCGTACCAAGCAGCTCACGGAAAACCCGGTTGCGGATCTGGAATATCCCAAGCTCCGGAAAAGCCTGCCCAAATATCTGACCATGGAGCAGTCCGCCGCTTTGCTTCAGGCGGTTTCCGGCCCCAACGAAAAGCGGGATTACGCCATTTTAATGCTTTTTCTCAACTGCGGAATCCGCCGCAGTGAGCTGGTTGGGCTGAATCTGACCGATGTGTATGAGGATCGGATCCGGGTCGTGGGCAAAGGAAATAAAGAGCGGTTTGTGTACTTTGGCTCTGCCTGCCGGAAAGCCATCGACGCCTATTTGGTGGAACGGCAGAAAAAGGTGCTGACGGACAACAAAGCTCTTTTCGGCTCCCGGGACAGCAACCGAATCAGCGTCACGGCAGTGCACCGGCTGGTGAAAAAGGCACTGATGCAGGCAGGGCTGGATTCTACGCTGTTCTCCGCCCATAAGCTGCGCCACACGGCGGCCACCATGATGCTCTCCGGCGGTGTGGATGTGAAAACCGTTCAGGAGGTTCTCGGTCACGAAAACCTGAACACCACCCAGATCTACACCCATATTGAGAACACGGAGCTGAAAATCGCAGCGGAGGCCAATCCCCTCTCCAAGCTGGATTTTTCGGAAAAGAATGATTCTTGATTTCTGAAAAAAATCTGCTATAATCGGAAATGCAACAAATAGTTTACAAGAATTCCGATGAAAAGGTGATAAATATGTCCATTGGAGAGCGAATCACTTCCCTGCGTAAGCAGCAGAATTTGTCCCAAGGAAAGCTGGCTTCCATTCTGGAGGTCAGCAGGCAGGCGGTCAGCAAATGGGAAAACGATCTGGCAGCGCCGGACACCCTGAAGCTGATCCAATTGGCGGATGTGCTGAAAACCGATGTGGAATACCTAGCGACCGGCAGAGCTTCCGAGCCCAAAATTCAGGAGGTCATCGTAAAAGTTCCGGAAATCCAGGAGAAAATTGTGGAAAAAACCGTGGAGAAGCCGGTGATTCAGTATGTGGAAAAACCAGTCATCAAAATGGTGGAAAAGATGGTGGAAAAGCCGGTGATCAAACGGATCACCCGGGTGAAATACCTCCGGAATCCCTTTGAATTCGTCGTTTTTGGGGTGCTCTGCTTTCTCCTTGGGCTTCTGCTGGGACGCTTTCTGTAGGCCTGTTCGCAAGCGAATACAGGATACATTATTATTAATTATTTCTGCCGATAGGCCAAATAACCCTCCAAAATCAGGGATGCTGCCACGGCATCCACCGTTTCTTTTCTCTTTTTCCCGTGGTAATTGTGGGCGGAGAGGATGTTGTGCGCCTCCACCGTGGTGCGCCGCTCGTCCCACATTTTCACCGGAACACCGGCGGCCTCTTCCACCAGGCGGGCAAACTCTCTGCAAAGCTGGGCCCGGCTCCCCTCGCTGCCATCCATGTTTTTGGGAAGCCCCACCACGATCTCCCCTACCTGATTCTCCTTGACTATCCGGACGATATCCGCAAGCAGCTTTTCGGTATTTCTGCTGGGAAGCACCGCCGTGGTACCCACGATGCTGCACAGCAAATCCGAAATGGCCACCCCGGTTCTGGCGTCGCCATAGTCAAGTCCCATGATTTTCTGCATGCTGCATGCCTCCATCCTTTGTTTGTACATATTGTATCGGATAAACCACAAAAAAACAAGGTATTTTTCATCTTTTCAAGGGAAATTGCGGTTGACTTTGCCCGGCGTCTATGTTAGAATGATTCTACCTGTGAAAAAGGTGCTTTTTTTGTGCGCCCTTTTCAGCTTCGGAACGGTTATTTGTAGTTGACCATTCTAAATTTTTCTAGCCGGAGTGATACAGGGAGGCAATATTTAAGGAGGTGCCGAATATGCGCGTGAAAGTCACTTTGAGATGCTCTGAGTGCAAGCAGAGAAACTACAACACCATGAAGAACAAGAAGAACGACCCTGACCGTCTCGAGATGAAGAAGTATTGCAGATTCTGCAAGAAGCACACCGTTCACAACGAGACCAAGTAAGGAGGCCCGAATCATGGCTGAAGTCAAAAAGGAAAACTGGTTCAAAAGAACCTGGGGCAAGGTCAAGAAGTACTTCCGCGAGCTGCGCAGCGAGCTGAAGAAGGTCGTTTGGCCCACCCCCCAGCAGGTGCTGAAGAACACCGCCATCGTCGCCTGCTGCGTCGTGGCAGTCGGCGTGTTCATCTGGCTGTTCGACTTCGTTGCCCAGGTCGGCATTGATGCCCTGATCGGACTGTTCCACTAAGGTACGAAGTTATGGCAGAGACTGCAAAATGGTATGTTGTGCATACCTATTCCGGTTATGAAAACACTGTAAAGGCCACCATCGAGAAGACCGTAGAGTCCCGCTCATTGCAGGATCAGATTCTCGCCGTCTCCATTCCTCTGGAGACCGTCACCGAGATCACCGAGTCCGGCGCCAGCAAGACCTATGACCGCAAGGTCTACCCCGGTTACGTGCTGGTGAAGATGGTTTACAGTGACGACACCTGGCATGTCATCCGGAACGTCCGCGGAGTAACAGGCTTCGTGGGCACTTCCAGCAACGACCCCACCCCTCTGACCGAAGAAGAGGTCTACGCCATGGGCGTGGAAAAGAAGGAAATTATCGTGAACTACGCAGTCGGCGATACCGTCCGGATCCTGGACGGCCCCCTGTCCTCCTTCACCGGCACGGTCGAGAGTGTGGACGTTGACAACAACGCGGTGAACGTGGTCGTGTCCATGTTCGGCCGCGAGACCTCCGTCGAGTTTGAGCTTGACCAGGTGGAGGTCGTTTCCCAGTAAACGCATCGGATCGATTTCTCGATCGGAACGTGGGAGGGGCGAACGCGCCCCGCAAAAAATGCGCCCAAGCGCATACTACCACATTTTATTCAGGAGGTGCTTATTATGGCACAGAAAGTCACTGGCATTATCAAACTGCAGATCAACGCCGCTAAGGCGACCGCATCCCCCCCTGTCGGCCCCGCTCTGGGTCAGCACGGCGTCAACATCGCCGCTTTCATCAAGGAATTCAACGCCCGCACCAAGGATATGGAGGGCTACAAGAGTCCCGTCGTCATCACCGTTTACGCTGACCGCAGCTTTACCTTTATCACCAAGACTCCTCCGACCCCCATGCTGATCATGAAGGCCATCGGTCTGGAGAAGGGTTCCGGCGTTCCCAACAAGACCAAGGTTGGCACGATTACCAAGGCGCAGATCGCCGAGATCGCCAAGACCAAGATGCCTGACCTGAACTGCCCCACTCTTGAGGCTGCCGAAAGCCAGGTTGCCGGTACCTGCCGCTCCATGGGCGTTACCGTCGTCGATTGATATTTGCTTGTCCGGGCAGTCTGACCCGGAAATGTGGGAGGATTTTTCCGCATCACCACTTTAAGGAGGATAATTACATTGTTTAGAGGTAAAAAGTATCAGCAGAGCGCCAAACTGATCGACCGCTCTGTTCAGTATGATCCCACCGAAGCCCTGGATCTGGTCGTGAAGGGTGCTTCCGCCAAGTTCGACGAGACCGTTGAGCTGCACATCAAGCTGGGCGTTGACTCCCGTCACGCTGACCAGCAGGTCCGCGGCGCCGTGGTTCTGCCCAACGGCACCGGTAAGACCCGCCGTGTTCTGGTCTTCGCCAAGGACGCCAAGGCTGAGGAAGCCAAGGAAGCCGGCGCTGACTATGTCGGCGGCATGGATCTGGTGGAGAAGATCACCAAGGAGAACTGGTTCGAGTTCGACGTGGTCGTCGCTTCCCCCGACATGATGGGCATTGTTGGCCGTCTCGGTAAGGTTCTGGGCCCCAAGGGCTTGATGCCCTCCCCCAAGGCCGGCACCGTGACCCCCAATGTGGCCGCTGCCGTCAAGGAGATCAAAGCCGGTAAGGTCGAGTACCGTCTGGACAAGACCAACATCATCCACTGCCCCATCGGCAAGGTGTCCTTCGGCACCGAGAAGCTGTCCGAGAACATGGACACGCTGCTGAAGGCCGTCGTGAAGGCGAAGCCCGCCGCTGCGAAGGGTCAGTATATCCGCTCCTGCACCGTGGTTTCCACCATGGGCCCCGGCGTGAAGGTTTCCACTTCCAAGTATCTGTAAGCTGATATGGTAAACCCCCGGATGCAATGCATCCGGGGGTTTTATGTTTATTCAGCTGAGGTTGCCGTTTTTGTCGCATTTCAGACTAAGGCTTACAGGTACTTTGATGGTACTCCCATCATAACGCCGCCCCACCGTTACCGACGCCGTCGCAGTATTTCCGCTTTTGCTTGCAGATTTGCTTATCACGTACCAATTAGAATCAAATATCGTTACATCTACACTCGAAGACGAACAAGTTGCGCTTGAACCATTATAGCTAAATGACCCTGTCAGTACTGCGTTCCATTTAGAAATACCATCACTATTGTAGTATGTATATTTTTTACTGCCAGTAGTACTTTGGGACGCCCGCGTTCTTCCAGAAATTACCTCCACCGTCATATAGCTTCCGTCCTCAAAGCGAATTACATCAACATTGTTTTCTTCCGCACTAACTGCTACCGGCATGATTCCTGCAATCACAACTACCAGCATCAGCAACGAAATAAAACGTTTCATTCTATTTTCCTCCTTTGTTATTCTCTGTTGGGTCAACCTCTATCACTTCCACCACTGCATACCCGTTCATGTCCTTGTAGAACTCCAAGTATGCAGCCAAGCGAAAACCAAGTCGAAACGTGACCAGTAAGATTGCCGCCGCAAGTATAATCACAACGATTCTGCGGTGAATCTGTAAGTTTCCCAGCAACTCTGCTGTATCCATTTCTGCAATATTGCTTTCTGCGATCTGCGTTGGAGTTCCGAAGCGGGAAACGATAGCGTTATAGTCTGCACCCGAATTTTCAATAACAAAATCCCGGACGGAGGACTCTACTCTGGACAGGATTTGTTTCTTCTGTCTCCTGTTGCCCGGCAGTTCCTCGCGCACTTCCCATAGATACCGCAGAAGATGGACATTCCATACCATCCATATCACATCCTTCTATAATCTGTAGTACACCATTTGTGACTTCTTCGTATTCTCGAATCAGTTCTTTCAGGCGTTGTTCACCAGCAGGCTCCAAATGGTAGTACACACGTGTCATTCGCTTGCCTACCAAAACTTTTCTGTCAGAAATCAACCCTTGATCTACAAGTTTATAAAGCACCGGATATAGTGAACCCTCTTGAGTAGTAATTCTTCCTCCGCTCTTTCGTTCTGTCTCCTGCACTAGCTGATAACCGTACATATCTTCCTTTTTCAACAGTCCCAGAATGACAAGGGACATCACGCCCCTGCGAAAACTGTTTTGCCCGTTATCCGTTGCCATATCCATCACCTATCTTTTGAGTATATTATATTTCAATATCTTTTATTTTGCAATACCTTTTTTACAAAAGTATTTGTTGACAAGTCTATTATTTTGTGCTATTATGACGATACTAAATTAAGGAAGAGGTGATTCCAATGGGCTGAACGCCCCCATACACACAATCTCATTACATTCACTAAATACATAATCACATAGGAGGTAGTTTTATGAAGCGCGTTTTGTCTATCCTGTTGGCCGCAGTGCTGCTCCTTACGATGATGCCTTTTGCTGCTTTCGCGGATGAAAGCGAAGCTTCCGAGCGCGACAGACTGCTTGCGCAAGCCTGCGAGGTTTTCCCGGAATATGCCTCCATGATTCGTGGCGAGTATGTAGCGCCCCAAAACCTGCCTCAGGACGGCAGCAATGAGAAGCTTTTTGAGGAACATCGGGACATCTCTGAGACAACCAGTATGAGCATTGTCGGCTACATGAGCGGCGATGTATATGTTACGGAGCAAACGACCTCCGGTTTTGAAATAACCTACTCAACGTCCAATGTGTCATCCAGCGTAACTGGCGTAAGAGGATTTGTAACCTTCAATGCGACCTGCACAAACTCATCTGGCCTGTTCAAATTGAAGGATGTCCAGTTTCAGATTCTCTACAATGCAAGCGATTATTTTATGAGCTATGGTACCCCTTATTATGACGGTATAATCACAAAAATTGGAGAAAAGTCACTGTCCGCTTCTCGGATTTACTATGCAATCACTTTTAACGCAAATTCAGCCGGAACTAGCCGTATATACGCAGACTTTGTAGTCTGCTTTAACAACGATAAGGTCTACGCATATCTCGGAGCATAGCTACAGACCATCAAAGAGGTTTTTCATATGGATATCAATCGTCAAAAGTTTTTCATCTGCATTGCCCTTCTCTGCACACTTTTTCTTGTCACCGGCTGTGCCGGTGACAAGAATTATACTACCATATCTACCGCGAGCAGCACAACTCAGGTACCCACAGAAACGGAACCCGCTTCCATGGGGCATCTGCGTCTTTCTGTCAGCTTCGACGACGATGCTGATTACGTTGAATATACCAGCGACGAGCTGGGCGGCAATTTCAGTGAGAAACTGATCTACAATTTTAACATAACCAGCGTGAC
>JAXECZ010000157.1:0-4020 GCA_034104845.1 Faecousia sp.
TCACAGCCAGCACGGAGACGAATTTCCACAGGCCCAATGCCAGACCCTTGCCCCTCTGCCACAGCTTTGGCACCACCAGAACACAGAGGCCCCAGCCCTTTTTCAGAAGCCACAGGCAGAGCTTCACGCAGCGGCCGGTGATGGAATTCCAGAACCAGTGGAAATGCTTCATTTTCAGCTGGGCGGCAAAGGCAAAGCAGAAGCCAACGAAGCACAGGCAGCCGGCATAGCCCAAAAGCTGCGTCAATTGCAATTGCGGGGAGAAAGACCAGTCCCAGAACACCTCGTCCACAAGCTCCACCGCGCAGACAGCCAGCAGGAGAATGATACCTGCGTACAAATCCAGGGGCAGGGCGTTCAGGCCTCCGGCTTTTATTTCCGTGGTCCCTTTTCGGCATCCGGCACTGGCGCAGAGGTACACGGCGCAGATGGCAAACAGGAGAATGCCGCCAATCAGAGCAGCGTACACCATTTGCAGATGTTCGCTGAGCAGACCCAGAAACGCGGTGCCCTCATCTGGCTCCAGCGCCCCCGGAGCCAGATACAGCTTCAGCGTGATGGGCGTTTCCAGGGTGGCGTTCCGGGCGGTATAGTAGGCACCGCCATGGGTGTTGTCGTAGTGGTATGCAAAAAAAGCACCCGCTTCCTCCCTGACCTCCTGGTCATAGCCCTCTGCCAGAAATTCCTCGTAGCTCACGCTCTCATAAGAGAATTCCAGCTCCCGCTCCGTCTCTGGCAGCTCTCCGGAGGAATACAGACTTTTCCCGTCTTCGTCCAGAATCTCATAGGCATAGCCGTCCTCCTGCAGCCAGGGATGACTGTCCATTTTCCGAAGCAGCTCCGCTTCTTCCTCGGGCATTTTCCCGTATTCCCGGCTGGCCCAGTTCTGCGCCAGTGTCAGGGCCTGATAAGAAAGGGCATTCTCCTCTTTTTCCGCCAGGTACTGCTGGTAGCTCTGGTTTCCCAGAAGATTTTCCGAGGCCAGCTCCGCCAGAGCCCACCCGCCCCCCAATGCCGCAAGCAGCCCGGCGGCGCAGAGCATGACGGCAATGAATTTCAGCCACAGGGCGTGTCTCATGGCTTGGCCTCCATTTTGTAGCCCTGCCCCCAAATCACCTTGATGTAGCGGGGCTCCGAGGGATTGATCTCGATTTTCTCCCGCAGGTGCCGGATGTGCACCGCCACCGCGCCCTCGCTGCCGAGAGCCACCTCCTGCCACACGGATTCGTACAGCACCTTGGTGGAAAAGACCTTGCCGGGGCTGGACATGAGCAGCTTCAAAATGGCGTATTCCGTGGGAGTCAGGTTCACCGGCTCCCCCTCCACCGTCACCACCTTGGTGCGGTCGTCCAGAACAATGCCGCCCAGGGTCAGGGTGTCGGGCTCCTCCGTCCGGCTGCCCAGGCTGGAAAATCTTCTCAGCTGGCTCTTTACCCGGGCCAGCACCTCCACCGGGGCAAAGGGCTTCGTAATATAGTCGTCGGCGCCCACATTCAGGCCCAGCACCTTGTCCTCGGTTTCGCTTTTGGCGGTGAGCAGGATGATGGGGGCATTGGAGAACTCCCGGATCTTGGAGGTAGCGGTGATGCCGTCCATTCCGGGCATCATGATATCCAGGAGAACCAGATGGATGTCATTTTCCCTGGCGATTTTCACCGCGTCCACCCCGTTGTAGGCCTCAAAAAGCTTGTAGCCCTCCGGTGCAAGGTAAATTTTCAGTGCATTCACAATGTCCTTGGAATCGTCGCAGATCAAAATGTTATACATTTCTTCCCCTCCCGGGCAGTTTATGACAATAGTATACCATTCAAATTGTTAAGATGATAGTGGGGTAATTCTTAAAATCTGTTTAACGCAGCAGCATCTCAAAACAAAAGCAGCCATGAACCGAAGCACATGACTGCTATTTGAACGGAAACCTATCTCTTTCCAAAGGGGCAGACGTCCAGGCAAAGGCCACAGGCATTTTTTCTGCCGTGCTTTGCAAGGAACAAGCTGCGAATGCTTTTGTCAACCATGGCGTCCGCCCTCTTCCATCAAACCGATCACATCCGTCAGGGAATCCAGCTTGGCATAGGCGATGGAGAGAATGTTCTCCCCCGGCTGATCCAGGTCTGGAACAATGGACGCCAGGCATCCCGCCCGGTGGGCGGAGAGGAGGCCGGTGTAGCTATCCTCCAGGGCAAGGCAGTGTTCCGGCGGGATGCCGATGGTTTTGGCTCCCAGCAGGTAGATGTCCGGGGCGGGTTTTCCGTTTTTAACCTCATGGGCGGTGCAGATGTGGGGGAACCGCTCATAGAGGCCCAGCTGCCCCAGGTGATTCTGAATCCGGTCCTTGGGAGAGGCGGTGGTGATGGCATAGGGGATATTCCGATTTGCCAGGTAGTCCAGCAGCTCATAAATTCCCGGCTTGGCCTCAATGCCATTTTCCTGGATATAGGCATCCATCAGCTCGATCCGTTTGGCGCGAACCTGAAAATAGGAGATATCCGGCCCAAACAGGGAGCTGAGATACTCCTGCCCTGCCTGGGCACTGAGGCTTCGCATGCCCAGGGCCTGCTGATAGGTCATGTGATAGCCATAGCATTCACAGCCCGCCGCCCAAAATTTGGCATAGAGCTTCTCCGAGTCCAGGATGACCCCGTCCATGTCAAACAGAACCCCACGGATTCCCTCCGGAAAGCCCGGCCTGGGGTGCAGAATTTCATATGCCATTTTCCATTCTCCTTTGCCTTTTTCTAGGGCCATGATACTCCGGGGAACGGAGTTTTTCAAGAGAATTTTCTCTGTATTTCCGCAATGCCCCGGTGCAGGATTTGTTCTGTTTCCGGGCCAAAAATCTCTTCCAGCAGCGCGTATTCCGTCAGGCTGCCGTGGGGGACTGCCCAGGCTCCCGCATCGGTACCCGGAGCGAGAAGTCCGCCTAATTTGGCAAAGCGGCGGACATTTTCTGCGGCGGAGGCCAGAATCTGCTCAACGGCCCTTTCGTCAAACCGCCCTCTGCCCCGGAGATTCCCAATGGTGGACAGGGTGGGCACCCACACGGTTCCCCTTTCCGCCATGGCAGACAGAGCCTGGTCATCCAGGTAGGCTCCATGCTCAACGGAATCCACCCCGGCATCGGCAGCAGCCTCCACGGTTCCGGCTCCGTTGGCGTGGGCCATGACGGCGAGGCCCTCCTCATGGGCGATGTGAATCAGCTCCCGGATCTCGGCGGGCTCCAGTCCATCCTCGGTAAGCACCCCAAAGCGTTGAAAATCCATCAGGCCGGAGATCATGATCTTTACAAAATCCGCCCCCTGGCCCCGGAGGCCGGAGACAATGGCGGCGTATTCTTTTAAATTCTCATATTTGGTTCCAATGAAGCCGCCGTAGTGCCCCGCCTTGCACAGGGGCGCCAAGGGTGTACGGTAGCAGATACCGTATTCCGGCGCAAGCTCCCGGCTCCGGAGGCCCACGCCCCAGCGGTCGCCCCCGTCCCGCAGATAGGTAAAGCCCAAATCCCGATACCGCGCCAGCCTGGCACGAATCAGTCCCTCGTCAGGGCCGTTCCGGTGGGCGGCAATGGCGGCTTTCCAGTCGGCTCCGTCCAGCACCATATGAATGTGGCAGTCACAACGCATGATCATCCCTCAATTGTTTCTCCCCTGCCGGCTTTGGCAGGGGAGATTTTTTTACTTGATCAGCTCGTCAAAGCGGAAGTAATGCAGGGTGTTGAAGTAGCTGATGTTCTCCACCATTTTGCCCAGGGTCTTCATGTCGGCGGGATACTCCCCATCCTCCACCAGCTGGCCGAAGAGGTTGCACAGGATCCGGCGGAAGTACTCATGCCGGGTGTAGCTCAGGAAGGAGCGGGAGTCGGTGAGCATACCGTTGAAGGTGCCCATGGCGCCCAGGCTCATGAGGCTCACCATCTGGGCCTCCATGCCGGGCTTGTGGTCATTGAACCACCAGGCGGAGCCCTGCTGAATCTTGCCGGGGATGGGGCTGTCGGTCTGGAAGCCGCCCATAATGGTGCCG
>JAXECZ010000015.1:0-18777 GCA_034104845.1 Faecousia sp.
TAATGCCCCGCTCCCGTTCCAGGCTGTGACTGTCCAGATAGGAGTCCCGGTGATCCACTCTCCCCAGGGTCCGCCGCTGACCTGTGCAATACAGCATCCCCTCCGACAGGGTGGTCTTCCCTGCATCCACATGGGCCAGCAAGCCCAGACAACATGGCGTCTTATTCACTTGTTCAGGCAAATCAAACGCCCCCTTCCATGGATCATTACCGGTATTATACCATGGGAGGGGGCGAAAAGTCGATAGCGTTTTGGAATTTGAATACATTTCGGGTTGAAAAAAAGGCATTTCACGCCCAATGGAGATTCTCTGGAGGAATCCATGCTAGAATACCGTCAAGTACCCATGGAAAAGGCGGAAAAAACAGAGCTTTCTGCCCAGCCGTTCTCCTTGGGATGCATACCTCACCCGCACGGGTGGCAACACTCCTACTGTTATCCGCGCCATCGTGCTGCAGCATGGCGGCCTGTATACTTTCTCTCCGGAAAACGGCATCTTTACCCTGCAAATTGTTCTGCCACTGCTTTCCATGTGACACAAAACGCAAATCGCAGAAACGTACATCCCCCAAAAACAGCCCTGAGAAATCCAAACTTCTCAGGGCTGTAAAAATGTGGTACTCCTCTATCCGCTCACACAAAATAGCCGGGGAGGTACATTTCTCGGAGCACGCATCTGTGCTTTGGGGCAGGCAGATGCAATCGCGTCAGCTTTTTAGCAGGCCAGCCAGCGGAAGCCATAACCTGCCAGATGTACATTATCCAATTTTACCGTTTCAGCGAAAAGCAGATCACAGGCACTGCCTGCGTCCACTCCGCATTCCATCGGCATTTCAGAGAAGTTGAACAATAGCACCAGCCGTTCGTCACCGTATTCTCTGGAAATGCCCAGAACACTGTCGCAGCCGGTATCCAGAACGGTCACTTTGGCGTCTGAGCGGAAGCCAGGGTGTTCTGCGCGGATGGTTTCCAGCTTCCGCAGGAAAGAAAAGGCTTTCCCCTGTACTGTAGAAATATCCGTCCGCAGCGACGCTTTCTCCCAGTCGAAACGACCTCGATGCAGATAGCGGCTGTCATCGGCTTTATCCGGGTCGGCTTTGTAATCATTGTCGTTAAACTGGGCAACCTCGTCACCGCTATACAGAACCGGGATGCCGCTCTGGCTGAACATCCAGGCGTGGAGCATCCAGAAGCAAAGCAGGGATTGATCCATCAGCGCATTGTTTTTTGTTTCTGCCGCCTTTTCCAGACCTGTCAGAGATGCTGTGGTTCCGCAAAGACGGGCGTCACCCAGCCTGGGATCATCGTTGTACAGTTCGCCCTTTGACCAGCTACCGGGCCACTTGCCTGTGAACCAGTCGTTCAGGTATTTTTTGTGGGCAACTTCCGTGATGCCGAACTGTTCCAGCCAGGGATAATCCAGACCCCAGCCGATGTCATCGTGGCAGCGCAGATAGTTCTGGAACAGACAGGTTTCGGGCAGCGCACAGACCTGTTCCATCTGCCGCTTCAGCAGCCTTGCGTCCCGCGTGGCAATAGAGCCATTTCAGTTCCTTGTAGCAATGATCCAGACGCGTAGAAAAATCGGATTTCTCCATGGCAACCGCCTACCTTTCTCTTCGGAAAAAGGGCCGGATGATCCGACCCTTTTCTGTTATACGGCATCAGCCTTCCAGCTTGGTGCCGGGCTCGTATGTTAGACTCCGGCAGCTATTATGGGGGAGTAGCTGCGTTCCGCCTGAATGAATGCGTTGGTTTTCTCTTAGTTCGCAGCCAGCAGGGCCTCCACCTCGCTGCGCTTCGGCATGGAGCGGATCGCCCCTTTTCTGGTTGTCACCAGATATGCCGCCGCATTGGCAAAACGGAGCATCGCTTCCCGATCCTCGGGAGTCAGGCAGACAATGCCATTTTCAAGAACAAAATTCAGCACACTGGCACAGAAGGTATCCCCCGCGCCGGTGGTCTCAATGGTGCCGCCCAGCTTGAAGGAGGGCACGAACACCGGCTCCTCCTCGGCATAGAAGGAGTAGCTTCCGTCGGCACCGGCTGTGACGTTCAGCACCTTGATGTTGGGGTAGGTTTTCTGGAGAATGGCGGCGCCCTTTACGAAATCCGTTTCCCCGGTCATGAATTCCAGCTCATTGTCGGCAATTTTCAGGATGTCACACTGGGAAAGCCCCCACGCGATCTGCCGTTTGGCTTCTGCCAAATCCTCCCACAGCGGGGGACGGAGATTGGGGTCAAAGGAGATCAGCGCACCGCCTTCTTTTGCCAGCCCTACCGCCTTAACAGTAGCGGCCCGGACACCCTCGTGGGTCATGGACAGGGTGCCAAAATGGAAGATCCGGGCATTGGAGATGGTTTCCTCCGGCAGCTCGTCGGGGGTCAGCATCATATCCGCGCCGGGCTTGCGATAGAAAGAGAAGTCCCGGTCACCGCCAGGCAAGGTCTTGACAAAAGCCAGCGTGGTGGGGGTTTTCGGATCCATAATCAGGTGATCCGCACTGATTCCCTCCGCGAGAATGGTATGCTGCAGCAAAACGCCGAACATATCGTCCCCGACCTTACCAACAAAAGCGCAGCTTTTTCCCAGCTTACGCAGCATGGCCAGCACATTGCAGGGTGCGCCGCCGGGGCAGGCTTCAAACAGTCCGTTGCCCTGATTGCTGATGCCGTTTTCCGTGAAGTCGATCAAAAGCTCGCCCAACGCCACTACATCGAATGTTCCTGCCATGGCTTAAACCTCCAGATCGTATTTCTCCACATCCATCAGCACCGTGCCATCGCAGGAGAAACTGATGGATTTTGCTTCCAGCGGGGTATAGATCACACTGGTAGCCGCCCGCTCGCCGTCATTCACAAAGACCTCAAGGCTGTACCGATCCATGATCAGGCGCAGCTTCAGCTCCCCATTTCCGGCAAACACCGGGAACTCCCGGACGTTGACGATATCACAGGGCAGGCCGCTCTGGGTGCGGTCAATGCGGATGATGTTGGTGGCGGGATTGTAGCGGATGGAGGTGCAGTGCTCCCCGTCCCGGGCCACGTTGATTTTGAACCAGCGGTACATGGAGGCTCCATTGCCCGGACGGATGGTGACCGTCATGTCGATAAAGCGCCCGTTGATACCCTGCAGGGAATTTTCGCTGGTCATCATCACGTTCTGATAGGCCACCTTGTTGCAGCGGTAGTTTTCAATTTCCCGAACAGGCATCTGGTACAGTCTGCCGTTTCGGATGGACAGCTCTCTGGGAATGGTCATCTGCCCCATAAACTGCTGGTCGGGCATATGGCTCCCGGCGGTCTCCCAGTTCTGCATCCAGCCAATCATCACCCGGCGGCCATCGTAGGCTTCCAGAGTCTGCATGGCGTAGAAATCCAGACCGTAGTCGATGGCCTGCACATTGTCACGAAGCATGTGGTTGATTTCCCGGTCAAAGGTGCCGATGATCGCCACATTGGCGTTGCCGGGGTGGAACTCCAACCCCACCGCGTTCATCTCTTGGGGGCTGGTCAGCAGAACCTGCTTGCCGTCCAGCGGGAAAAAGTCCGGGCACTCCCACATCTTGCCATACTGGTTATGGCAGGAAGCCAGCTTATTCACAAATTCCCAGTGAATCGCGTCCTCACTGCGGAACATCAAAATGGTGCCGCTGGTGTCCGGGGTGCGGTTGCCCACCACCATATAGTACTTTCCGTCCTCCCGCCAGATCTTGGGATCGCGGAAGTCGTGAACGCTGCCGTTTTCGGGGATGTCCTCACTGCGGATAACGGGGTTCCCCTCGTATTTTTCATAGTTCACGCCGTCGCCGATGGCAATGCACTGGGTCTGGAAGGAATCGATTTTTCCGTTCTTCCGACGGACGTTGCGGACACCGGTGTAGATGAGCAGATGCCGTCCGTCGGGCATCTCCACGGCGCCGCCGGAGAAGCAGCCGTCCTTGTCGTATTCCATATCCGGCGCCAAAGCCGCAGGCAGCCGCTCCCATTTGATAAAGTCCTTGGTCTTTACATGGCCCCAGTGCATAGGGCCCCATTTTGTGTCATAGGGATGATATTGAAAAAAGAGGTGATATTCACCTTTATACGGTGCAAAGCCGTTGGGGTCGTTGATCCAACCGATAGGGGCTGTGACGTGGAACTTTGGCAGCTCTGAAGCCACATAAGGGCCGTATTTTTTCTCAAAATCCCGTGCGCGCTGTAATTTTTTGCTGGTCATACAGAAAACTCCTTTTTCTGAAAAAATAGCACAGAGACGGACTTTGAAACTAATTTTCAATAAATCTGGGTATCACTGACTTTGTGCGCCACTGCATTCTGATACGCTTTTGCAATCTCGCTGATTTCAACCATCTCGCCTTTTTCGGCTCGTTCCTTAAAAGGCGCCAGAATTGCAGCTTCTTCCTCAACGCTCATATTGCGCCGATTTCCACCGTAATGGTTGCCGGTAATTGCTTCAATCCCATGATCCCGGTATTTGGCTACAAGTCGTGTCACAGAACCCGCATGAAACCCGGTCGCCTGGGATACTTCTATGGCAGATGCACCCTTTGCCCGGAGTATCAACGCTTTCAGCCTTGCTTCTGCTCGCTTATCCTTATTCTTTTTGCGTGCCTGCTCAAGCTCTTGGATTTCTTCTTCACTGAATTTGTATCTGGAAGCCATTTTTCATCACCCAGATATAGTATATCACATCTTTGCAACTTCTTGAACTCTTTTATTGAAAAATAGTTTCAAATCACTTCACCGCTCTTTTGCGGAATCTGCAATACATCACGGGCACCAAAACCACGATCAGCAGCCCGTATAGCGGAAGCAGCAGCTCCATGGCGTTGAACACCCCGATGCCCAGGTCGTACACATGGAAATACCGCAGGGCCTGGTAAATCTGCAGGAGCTGGTCGGGAGAGAGCCCCAGAATCTTGCTGATGGTGTCATTATTCAGGTTGTCCAGGAAGTTGGGGAGGAATATCAGCAGAAAGGGCACCGTGCTGGCAAACACGACGGAGCGGGTTTTGGCAGAGACCCACATGGTGAAAAAGGCGAAGAACAGATTGCCGATGTAGCCCCCCACCGCCGTCAGCACCCAGGCCTGCCAGAGCTTCAGGTGGTAGAAGCTCTTCCACAAATCCACTTGAATGGGGCAGCTGCCGCCGTCAAAGCCCAGCAGCCCCAGGGTCACCAGGCTGTACACCAGAACGCTGGCCCAGTACAGTCCCGTCACCATCCAGAAGCCCGCCCCGATTTTGGCCCACACCGCTTTGTCCCGGCCGTGCTTGGCGCTGAAAAACACCGGGTCGGCCTTCCAGCGGTATTCCCCCGCGAAAATCCCGCTGGATAGAAAGCCCAGAATCAGCGCCGCCGCCATAATGACAAAGGGGGAATTGTACAACAGCTGGGTCCAGCCCTCGGTGTAGTCCACATAGAAGGGTGTCTCCAGGGTTTCATACTGTTCGATCAGGTAATTCTGCTCGTTTTCGTTGAAGAGATATTGTGCGGAGTTGGTTTCGTCCAGCAGCCACTGCTTCAGAAGCGCTGTCCGGTTTTCGTAAAAGTCCCCTGCCTGCTCGGGTGTGACGGATTCATTGCAGTACCAGTCGTATTCCTGCAAATCCCGGGCGTAGGAATAGTTCATCATATTCAGAACCGGGCGGATGCCCTGCTTCCAGCCGTAGGCGATGTCGTTTTGCTCATAATCCTTGGACTGGGCCTCCGGGGTGGCACAAATGCGCTGATTCTCCCGGATGATTTTCTCTAATTTCTCCGTATCCAGAATGCCCGCCCACTGCTTCTGGGCGTTGCGGAGCTTGGAAATTGCCTCGAGGCCGGTTTCTGAGTCGCCCCGCTCGTTGACCCACTCCACCTCGCTGATGCACATCCAGCAGCCCAAACACACCGCCGCCACCAGCAGCATCAGGGCGATTTTTCCGCCTATGCTGCCGAGAACCTTTTTCAGCTCAAACCGCGTCATTCGCCTCGCCCCCTCTCTGGCCGAAATAGCTGAGAAACACATCCTCCAGGGTGGGCACCACCTGGACGGCATTGTCCGTGGGCTGCTCCGCCGAGATGATCCGAAGCTCCGCCCCCTCCGGGGTGGTTTTTACATTGGAGACCTTCAGTGTCTTCAGGAAAGCGTCGATCCTCCCCTTTGGCACCTGGCACAGCCACACCCGCTCCGGCATGGAAGCGCTGAGCTCCTGGGCAGTGCCGGAGACGGCAATGCGGCCGTTCCTCATCAGCAAAATCTTTCCGGCAATGTATTCCACATCGGAGACGATGTGGGTGCTTAACAGCACAACGCGATCCTCCGACAGCTCGCTGATGAGATTCCGGAACCGAATCCGTTCGTTGGGATCCAGTCCGGCAGTGGGTTCATCCAGAATCAGCAGCTTGGGGTTGCCCAGCATGGCCTGGGCGATGCCTGCCCGCCGCTTCATGCCGCCGGAAAGGGTTTTCATCTTTTTGGTTCTGGCCTTGCTCAGTCCCACCTGATACAGCAGCTCCTTTACCCGCATTTTTGCCGCAGCCGGACGGAGCCCCTTGATGGAGGCGATGTATTGGAGATACTCCTCTACGGTGAAATTGGGATAGAAGCCAAAATCCTGGGGCAGATAGCCCAGAATGCTCCGGAACCGGCCCTCCATGGCGAAGATGTCCTCCCCGTCCCAGAGGATAGACCCGGAGCTGGGCTGGAGCAGGGTGGTGAGCATCCGCATCAGGGTGGTTTTTCCTGCCCCGTTCACTCCCAGCAGGCCATATACCCCCGGCCCAAGGGTTTCATTCACGGAATCCACAGCCCGAAAGCCGCCGAATTCCTTGGTCAAATCGGTGATCGTTAATTCCATATTGGCGTTGCCTCCCAGGTGATTTGCCCTTTCCGCTGGCCCCGGAGGACGGTGCAGCCCAGGCAGCCGAAGGAGACAGCCAGGGCCAGCGCCCAGAGGGGGGCGGAAATGGCCGCGTATATCTTGTCGTTTACGATCAGCAGCAGCCAAACCGCTGCCCAGCAAAGGCACAGCAGCATGGACACCGCCTGATTTCGGATCCGCCGGCTGTAGAGCGTGGCCAGGCAGATGGTGCAGGTAATGTTGTAGGGCAGCAGGAACTGGATGAGCATCTCCCCCACCGTCACCCGGGTGAGCACCGAGGCAACGGCGAAAAAGAGGGACAGCAGCACCAAATCCACCCCGGCGAAAAGGGTCAGCCGGGCGGCATAGATGGCGCGCAGGGAATACAGCGTGGTACACTCCACCTCCATGGCGTTGCAGCTTCGGTTCTTCCACAGCTCCGGCAGCAGCAGCACCGCCAGCAGCGGCCCGGCCAGTCCCAGGCACCGGCGAATGGCGTAGTCCGCGTCCGCCTGCCGCAGCACCAGGCATACCGCCGCCAGCAGCAGTCCCTGGAGCAGCCACCAGTGCTTTTTTACATACCGGCTCTGTTGAAAGAGAAATTCCAGCCGGGACAGCGGCCGGGCCTGCTCTCCCTCCAAAAACGCCTGCTTGGAGAGGGCAATGGTTTTTTGCAGCTTTTCTTCGCTGCAGCCCTCGTCAAAGATGAATTGGTTTTTCATGATCCTCCCTCCCGAAATACAGCGCCAGCAGCTCCTTGGCCCGCCGGATGCGGTATTTCACCAGGGGCAGGCCGATGCCCAGAATTTTCGCAATGCTTCTCTGGGGCAGCTCCTGGTAGAAATACAGCACCGCCGCCTCCCGCAGCTCCGGGGGCAGACTGTCCAGAGCCCGACGCACATCCATTTTCCGATCCAGCTCCGGCGTGAGCTCCTGGGACTGCTCCGGAGCATCCTCCAGAGGCAGCGGGCGGGGCTTTTTGAAGCTGTCCCGGCAGAGGTTCCCGGCGATGACATACAGATAGTTGGCCAGCTTGCCGGAATGCCGGTATTGGGGCAGGGTTCGGAAAAACCGGGCGAATACCTCCTGGGTCACATCCTCCGCCTCGGCGGAATCCCGGAGATGGAGGCGGCAGTACCGGAGAATCAGGGGATAGTATTTCCGCACGAATTCCTCAATGGCGGATTCGTCCCCCTGATGTATCCGGCGCAGCAGCAGAAAATCATCTCCCATGGCATTCCCCTCCTTTCCCCAATAGAAAAGCGCTTTCATCCAGTATAACGATTGAGAGCTGCAAAAAGATAGTCTTGCAGAAAAAATTCTCCATCCGCTTCACCTGGCAAACACCAATTTGTCCGGCTGCGGACAAAAGAGAGTCCATACAGAAAAATCCCTCCCCAGGAAAGGGGAGGGAAAAATCAGTCGTGCAAAAGAGCTCGGAACACTGGCAGACTGCGCTTTATCATGTCGTAGCTCACGCAGTAGCAGATGCGGAAATATCCAGGGCAGCCGAAGCCGTCGCCGGGCACCAGGAGCAGGTCCCGTTTTTTGGCCTTTTCCGAGAAAGCGTTGGCATCTCCTCCGGGAGCCTTGATGAACAGATAAAACGCGCCGTCGGGCTTGGCCATTTCATAGCCCATTTCGGTCAGCCCCTCATACAGCGTCCGGCGGTTCCGGTCGTAGGCATCCAAATCCGGCCGCAGCTGGGCGCACCGGGCAATCACCTTTTGCCACAGGCTAGGGGCGCACACATGCCCCGCGCTCCGGGCTGCTCCTGCCACGGCGGCGTAGATTTCCCTGCTGTCCGCAGCGGTCTGGGGCACATAGACATAGCCGATCCGCTCCCCAGGCAACGACAGGGACTTGGAATAGGAATAGCAGACGATGGTGTGTGGATAGATGGTGGGCACAAAGGGCACCTCCACCCCATAGGCCAGCTCCCGGTAGGGCTCGTCGGAGAGGATGTAGATGGGGTGGCCGTATTCCTCGCTCTTCCGGGTGAGCAGCGCTGCCAGCGCCTGGAGGGTCTGCCGGGTGTACACCACGCCGGAGGGATTGTTGGGAGAGTTCACCAGAACCGCCTGAGTGTGCTCCGTGAGCATGGCCTCCACGGCGTCCAGCTTGATCTGGAACGCCGGTACATCCGGGGGAACCACCTTGAAAATCAGCCCCGCTTCCTCCGCAAAGGGCTTGTATTCCGGGAAATAGGGGGCAATGACCAGCAACTCTCCACCGGGTACTGCCAGGGCCCGGAACACCGCTACCAGCTCCGGCGCAGCACCGCAGCCGATGAAAAAGTCCTCTGCCCGGCATCCGGCGTTGTAGCGGCGGTTCAGGTCATCCGCAATGGCCTTCCGGGTGGCCAGATCTCCCACGGCGCTGGTGTAGCCGTGAACCTGCAGGCTGGGCGTGTCCAAAAGAATCTGCCGCACCGCCTCGTTCACCTGGGGCGGTGAGGGGATGGAGGGATTGCCCAGGGAATAGTCATAGACGTTTTCCTCCCCCACAATCGCCGCCCGCTGGCGGCCGTATTCAAATAAATCCCGAATGCAGGAGCGGTTCGCCCCCAGCTGATAGGCATTTTGGTTGACCATAATCATCCTCCATTCAAATGAGAAGAAAGTGCTTGATACAGCGGCATGGGGCTGTTGTAGGGCTGGGGCAGGTAGGTGACGGAACGGATGGGCCGGCGGGGCGGGCCGTACTTGGGAATGTATCCAAATAGGTTTACATAACGAAGCAGGTCGTCCCGCTCCCCCGCCATGGCGGCCATTACATACAACGTGGCCAGGGCGTCCTGATCCGCCCGGTGGGAATTCTGTACCCGTCCCTGAAGTCCATAAGCCTCGATGGCGCTGCTGAGCCGGTGGGGGTAGTCCCGCCGGTCCCGGTAGACGGTGAGCAGATCCAGCTTGTCCTTGCCTTTCAGGCAGATGGGATCCCCGTGGGCGGCGAAAAGATGGTAGAGAAAGCTCAGGTCGAAGTGGGCATTGTAGGCAGCCAGCAGGGTGTTTCCGTCAAGCAGCCGGGCAATCTCCCGGCAGGCCTGCTCCTTGGGAATGCCCTGCTCCTGAATTTCCTGGGTGGTGATGCCCGTGAGCCGGGTGATCTCCGGGGGGACCTGCATTCCCTCGGGAAGAAGCAGCAGACGGTTGTATTCCTCCACTGTGGAAACGGCTCCATCCTGGATCGCTGCCAGGGCTGCGGAGAATTGAATGATCTCGTCCTGCCCGAAACGCAGGCCGGTGGTTTCCGTATCGAAAACAAGAATGCGGTCGTAGCGCTCCAGCAGCGGACGCAGACGCTCCACGGCACTCCCCCCTTTTTCTCAATTGGAAACAGTATAGTATATTTTTCGCCGAAATGCAATCCTTTTCCCTCAGGTTTCCGCTTCCCGGAGCCGTTCTACTACGCTTTGTTTCGCGGCATGGCGGTACATGATCGCGGGAATGCCATAGCCCAGCAGGGCGAATATGGGAATCATCAGCAGGACGGGGATAATGGTGTAATGATAGCGGTAGAACCAGTAGCCCTGCTCCAGCAGCCTACCGGCCAGGGGGTTGATTGCGGCGGACAGCAGTCCGGCGATCAGCCCGGAGTCCAGGGTAAACAAGAGCCCCCGCCCTACAAACCACCATTTGGAAGCCAAAAGCTTTTGGCCCGATACCCTCCCATCAAAAAGCACCGCCCCGCGTTTTTGCAGCGGGGCGGTGCTTTGCATAAGTTGGTTATGCTTCTGCGGCATCTGGGGCGATCCATTGGGAAAGGACGGCGGAAAAATCCTGGATTTGGGAGCGCTCCAGCACCTGAGCATCCTGCTCCCCCAGAAGCACCAGCCGGTCGCACACGGCTTCCAGCTCGGCGGCGTTATGACCGGTGTAGAGAATGCACCGGCCCTGCTCTTTCCAGCGGGCAAGCTGCCGGAACAGCAGCTCCTGGGCGGCCACATCCAAACCGATACAGGGCTCGTCCAGCAGCAGAATATCCGGCTCCCCCAGGGCGGCACACACCAGGCTCAATCGCTTCTGCATTCCGCCGGAGAGCTTGCCCACCCGCTTCTTCCCGGCAGCCTCCAGGGGCAGGAAAGGCTCCTCCGGAATATCGCTGTGGCACAGGGCGGCAAAAAATTTCAAATTGTCCCTGACGTTCAGGTCCGGCAGCACTGTAGCCTCCTGGGGAGCATAGCCCAGGCGGCCGCTGCGGTAAATGCTTCCGGCGTTGGGCCGCAGCGCTCCGGCGGCCAGGGCCAGGGCGGTGGATTTGCCAATTCCGTTGGGCCCAGCCAACACGGTGCACTGCCCCCGCTCTGCGGTAAAGGAGAGCTCCTTTAATACCACCCGTCTGCCATAGCGAAAGGTCACGTTTTGGAATGAAATCATGTTTGCCTCCTTCGGGGATACAGAACCAGAATTACCGTCGTGATCAGGGCGCTGATTCCGGCGCCGGAGAGGGGTTGCCGGATGAAGAAAAACAGCCAGCAGGGCGGCAGAAGACAGCGCAGGGGAAGCAGCTGGGGATAGAGCGCTGTCAGATCGAAGTAGATCGGCATCATGGCCAGAGCTCCCAGCAGCGCCAGGGGCAGCAGCGGCTTTAAGCTGACCGGAAGCCGGGCGAGAAGGAGCCCCAGGCCGGTCAGCGCCAGCAGATACCCCGGCACGGCCCATCCAGCCTCCCCCATCCAGGGGGCAGCGGCCAGGCAGGAGAGAATCAGCTGCCACACAAGCCCCGGCAGCAGCACGCCCAGCAGGGCATTCTTTCTGCCGATCCTGCATTGGAGCCGGTTTGCATCCATACCAAGGCGCACCGTACCCGGAACCACTGCGGCAAACAGCAGCAGCGCACCGGCGGCGGTGGCAATGGCCTGGCCGTAGTCCGGGGATTCCGGTGGCGTGCCCTGGGTGGTCACCACCTCAAAGGTAAAGCGGTAGCCGCTGCTCATCATGGAATTCCATTCCTGCAGGATGGCCTCTAAGTCCAGGGGGATCCCCGCCTCCTGGGATGCCTGACGGATCATGGCAGGAGCGGCGGCGGTGTACAGCGCGGCGGTGATGTGGGCCTGATAGGTTTCCGTGAGAAAGGAATCCGGGGCGGTGAAAAGCTGGACGAAGCCGGCGTATTCCCCCTGCTCGATTGCCTGGCCAATGCCCGGGAGAAGCACCGCGCCGCAGTCCAGCACACCCTTGGAAATATCATCGGTCATTTTATCCAGATCGTCGTAGGCGGTAAAGCCATGGTCCAGCAACCCATCCCGCACCGCCAGGGCGGCGGGGTGATCGTCCTGGCAGAGAATCCCGCAGGGCCGCAGGGCTGCCTGATGACCGGCGGTTCTGCCGCCCAAAATCGCCAGGGAAATCAAAAGCAGAAGCAGCAGCCTCCCGGGACGCAGAAACCGCTTCAGCGCAAGCATCCAGCAGGTCATTCCCCACCCACCTTTCTCAGCCGCCTCAGCCGCAGCACCATGGCCAGCCAGCTGAGCACACCCCAAAACAGACACATCCCCAGGTGGATGGGACTGCTCTGTCCGCCAAACAGCGGGGCGCAAAGCCGGGCTGCCGCGCCGGTGGGCAGCAGGTCCCCGATTTGAGTCACCAGTTGGGGCAGCTCCATCCGGGGGAGCACTCCGCCGGAGGCCAGCAGCCCCAAGGCTGCCAGGATGGTGAGGGCAGCGACGGACTGGTCCCGGGGCAGGCAGATGGTCAGCGCCATGCCCACCAGCGCCAGGGCCAGCAGGGCAAGCGTCAAAGCGGCCAGGCCCCAAAGGGAGAACCGGAGCTCTGCCAAGATCGCAAACAGCAGCGCCGCTGCCAGGTAGAAGAGAAATACAACGGCCAGTCTGCCGGAAAGCAGCGCCCGGTCCGTTACCCCACAGGACGCCAGCCGCCGGAGCAGGGACGGCTGCAAATCCCTGGAAAGGAATCCGCAGCCCAGGCTCAGCAGCAGGAAAAAGGTCATGGCATACAGCGCCAGATACCACCGCTCCGCTGCCAGACCGGTTTGGGCATAGCCAACGGACAGCAGCCGGATGCCGGGGTCGGAGAGGGCCTTGGTCAAGAACAGGGTGTTGGATTTTTTCAGGTAGCGGCTGTGAAACTCCGGGGCGGTGTCCAGCACCAACCGTTCCCCGGCGAACACGCCGTACTGGCCGGTGCGAAGCAGCTCCTGGCCAAAATCGCACAACAGCTGGATGACCTCGCTGTGGAGGGGCGCGTTTTCGGATACCACCAGCTGCACATGGCTGTCAACGCCCGCCAGAACATCATCGGCAAAGCCGCTGGGCAGAAACAGCGCCCCGCTGAAGCGTCCGTCCGCCAGCCCCGCCTCCGCCGTTTCCCGGTCGGTTTTTACGATCTGCAAAGGGACGGCAAAATCCTGCTGGGCAATCAGGGAGATGCCCAGGCTGCTGGCAAAGGAACCGTCAGCGTCCACCACGGCCACGGGGGCTGGTGTATACCCGCTTTCCGCCCCATGGGACAGGGAAGAGACTGCCAAAGCGCAAAAAAGTCCCAGCAGCACCGCAATCAGCAGTGCCGCCGGAACTTCCTTTACAAAGAGCCGCAGCTCCCTCCCGAGGAGCACCCGGGAGGGGGAGGCATTATTTCTGGAATCGGGATGTATCATATCTCTCTACCGTCCGGTTTTCAGGTTGGATTTCCGGGTAACCCCCCGGACGGCTGGAATCAGCCGAACATCTGGGACAGGGATTCTGCCGCCTGGGTAGCGGTCTGCACCAGGGCAGTGAATTCCTCCTCGCTCATGGTGGCGATCTCGGTGAAGCCGGGCAGAGCAACGGCATCGTCAGAGCGCAGGTTCAGGGTGATGGTGCCGCCGAATTCCTGACCGTCCATCTTATCCAAGGTGGCGGAGAACAGCGTGTCGGAGAGGGTGTAGATGCCGGACATGGAATGCGTCTCGCCGTCGGCGGTGGCGCTGAGGAGGAATGCGTGTCCTGCCTTGTTCAGCTCAAAGCCCAGGGCTGCGGTTTCGGCGCCGTTTTCCTGAACGGAGAAGTGAAGCACCAGGGCGTTCTCGGAATTTTCCGGGATCTGGAACTCCAGAGCCTGAGTCACTTCGCCGTCCTCAACCAGCTCGAAACGGAAGAAGTCCAGGGTGTCGCTCATCAGCAGATTCACATCCAGCTTGCTGCCCTCGGCTGTCATTTCCAGGGCGAATTTTACAGGCATCTGGGTGTCGGCGGTGACGCAGACCACGGAGGTCACGGAGAAGCCGGATTCCACCAGCTCCTGCCGGGCCTGCTCCAGCTCGGCGGGCAGCTCCTGCACCATGGCCTGAACAATCTCCTCGCCGGTGGCTCCCAGATCCTGCTGAGAGGAGGTGGCGAAGAAATCAATCAGAACAGCCAGAGCGTCCTGCACCTGGGGATTCTCGATGGCGGGCTGCAGCAGCAGCTGGGTGATGGAAACGGAGGTGTCCCCATCGGCGGTGCAGCGGATCTGCTGTACCTGGATGGGCTTGCTGTTGATGATTACGGAAGCGTTGGAGGATTCGATGGTCATCAGGGCCATAACCTGCTCAGGGATGCCGCTGTAGGCCTCCACCAGCACTGCGACAGCCTCTTCAACGGCAGTGGTGTCCATGTCGGCGGGAGCCTGAACCTGTTCGATGACCTTGCCGCTGAGCAGATCCATGATCTGCTGATAAGTGGCCTCATCCAGAGCATAGGCGGAGCCGGAGTCGGGGGCAAAAATGGAGTCGGGGAGATTCTGGGCGATGGTGGTCAGGTCGATGCCGAAAGCACCGCCCAGCAGCATGCTGTCAACGGCCAGAGCCTGAGCGCTGAGATAAGCCGCGCCGTCCATCACGGTCTGCCCCTCGGAGGTGATAGCGGCCAGCGCGCCCAGCAGAAGCTGATTGGTGTCCAGGGCCAGCTTGCCGGAGATGTCCGTACCATTCGTGGAGAAAACCACCTCGGCGGAATAAGTACCGTCGTCGGCGGAGGCGGTGGGCACAGCCACCAGGGAGAAGACCAGTGCAAGAGCAAGCACCCAGGAGAAAACCCGTGCGGCGCTGCTGCGGTTATGGAAATTGGTGCGATTGTTCATGATTGCATCCTTTCTTTCCTTACATACAAGATTTGCCCCCGGAAGAAGCCGTGATTTGCCGGAGACCATGTAAGCTAGCTTAATTGTAACAGACAATGCCCCACGATTCAAGAGGAAACTGCCGGGCAAATTGGGATAATTCTTTCTTTTTTCTTAATTTTTATGTAAACAGCCTTATGGAAGCCAACAGACAAACCGGAATCTCTCAGGGTGGGGCTTATGGGCCCGGCGATTCCTGCCGCTCCTCCAAAACGGCGAAGATCCTGTCTGCCACGGTCAGATCGTACAGGGCAATCAGGGAGAAGCCGCAAACCGGCAGCAAAAAGCTGAAGAATACAAACACCTGGGGCAGCACTACCAGAAGCAGCAGCGGCAGCAGGTTCATGCCGGTGATCAGCAGCATTTTGGGCAGATGGGCGAGGCTCAACAGCACCGCGTTGACAACCGTATCCCGCAGACTGCCGGGATAGCGGATCAGCAGGGGGAAAACCAGCCCGGACACCAGAAGCAGGCCCAGACCGCAGAAGCAGATCACGCCGATCACCGCCATCCGCCCGGGGAAATCCATATATGCCACAAGCCAGTAGTCCAGCCCCAGCATGAGTCCCAGGAATACCATCAGAAGCCACAGAATCGTGCCTTGCCGAAAATGCCGGCCAAAGGCACGGAAGAAAGCCTTGAAGCCGGCTTCCTCCTCTTTTTTGATGGCCATGAGGCAGCTGAGCATGGCGCAGGTGGCAGCTCCGGCGGTGAACAGGGGCACGGAGCAGAGAAGCCAGAGCAGATTGATTTGAACCAGGCTGACGAATTTGCCGCACAGGAGCATGAACCTGGAATCGGGAGTGAATTTCATGGAATACCGCCTTTGCATGTGGAATGGAGAGGATCACCGGGAGGATTTTTCGCTTTTTTCAATGTGAGTCCTGGACAGCTGGCTGAGGGAGCGCTCGTAGTCCGAATTGGCAAGAATGGTGAAGAGAATGTCCACCACGTTCAGCTGGGACATGCGGGAGGACATGGCGCCGCTGCGGAACAGGGATTCGTTGGCGGCGGTGTAGAGCCGGTAGTCCGCCAGATCGGAAACCGGGGAGGAGACGCATCGGGTAATGGCAATGATGGGCGTGCCGTTCTTTTTCAGGTTCCGCATACATTCGATCACCTCCGTGGTCACTCCGGAGTAGGAGAAGACCAGCGCCGCATCCTGATCGGTGGCGTTGCAGGACTGAACCAGCTGGGAGTGCCAGTCCTCGTTGATGACGCACAGCTTGTTCAGCCGGAGGAATTTCAGGTAGGCATCCTTGGCGGCACAGAGAGAGGCCCCCAGCCCGAACAGGTAGATCACCCTGGCCTGACGCAGCACCTCCGCCCCGGCCCGGAGAATGGAAACATCCATCAGATCCCGGGTCTCCTCCAAGGATAGTATATTGGCGTAGGTGATTTTGTCAATGATTTGTTCCAGAGAGTCAGAGCGCTGTAGGTCTTTCTGCTCGCTTTGCCGGGTCTGCTCCCGGCGGGCCAGCTCGAAGGTCACCGCCCGGCGGAATTCCTTGTAGCCGGAGTAGCCTGTGTGGCTGCACATTCTCACAATGGTGGAGGGGGAGGAAAAGGTCTTCTGGGCCAGCTCGTGAATGCTCAGATCCACCACCAGCTGGGGCTCGGCAAGAATCCGCTCCGCCACGCCCCGTTCCGTGCTGGAAAACCGCTGGGAGCATTCCCGAAGCCGAAGCAGTGCGCTGCTCATGGCTTATCCCGCCTTTCCTGGATGATTTCTGCCGCCTCCCGGCAGATGGGCCGATAAAATCATTGTACCGTTTTCTGCAGGGAATGGCCATCCGCGTTGTTGCTAAAAAAGCAAAGCAGGAATTGTTGAAATCGACCAGAACAATTGGAAAGAAATGGCGGTTGTTTCACCATATCAGACAAAAGCGCTGATTTCCAACCAGCAAAAGAAATTTTGTTTCATTCATTTGCGTATTCCTTGACACAAAGTGCATTTTCCGATATAATCAATACGATGCTAAGGGGGTTCCTGTGGGAAATTCCCGGTGCATACGAAACTATCAGGAGGAAATGAAATGAAGAAGTTACTCGCACTGATGCTTGCTTGCCTGATGATCGTGGGCTTGTTCGCCGGCTCCGCCATGGCTGAGTCCGAAAAGGAAGACACCATCGTTATCATGGCACCCCCCGTTACCGGCAAATACCTGGAAAACCTGAAGACCTGGGCTGCCGATTTCCACGAGCTGCACCCCAACCTGACCGTGGAGATCATCGAGACCTCCTGGGGCGATCACAACGATAAGCTCTCCACCATGGCGCAGGCCGGTGAGGCCCCTGACATTGCGGAGATCTCCTCCAATGCCCTGGGCACCTATGTGGAAATGGGTGTGACCATCGACATCTCCAAGTACATGAGCGCTGACCGCCTGGCTGACTACGATGCCAACGCGCTGAAGTACCTGTCCCTGGAGGGCACCACCTACGGCCTGCCCCTGTACCTGACCATTCAGTCCATCGGCGCCAACAAGACCATGATGACCGAGCTGGGCATCGATGTGGCCAAGATCCAGCAGGAAGGCTGGACCTATGAGGAGTTCCTGGAGGTCATCAAGACCGGCACCAAGGACGGCTGCTATGGCTTCGTCTTTGCCAACTCCGGCGTTACCGCTTCCGATATGCTGTATATGTTTGGCGCCGGCGTGGGCCTGAGCAACACCTTCACCGATGACCTGAAGTACACCTTCACCTCCGAGAATATGCTGACCCTGCTCTCTGCCGTGGAAGAGATGACCCAGTCCGGCTATATGCCCAACTTCGGCGTGGAGGCCGGTCAGCGTATGGTCATGTGCCAGACCGGCAACGCCATGATCTTCGGCAAGGCAATGCCCCTGTTCGAGGACAATTTCAAGAAGAACAACGCTGCCCTGGAGGCCAACGACGGCACTGCTGTTGAGAACTCCCTGCCCATGGATTACGCTTTCCTGCCCGTGCCCACCATGATGGGCTGCGCCGAGGCCTGCTACGGCACCGTGGACGGCCTGATCGCCATGCGGAACAAGGGCACCACCGATGAGCACCTGGAGAATGTCCTGCTGTTCATGGACTATATCTGCTCCGGCGAGCGCATTGCCACCTGCATGAATGACCTGTATCTGGATCCCGTCTGCCAGTCCGGCCGTGACGCTCTGGTGCTGCCCGAGGGCCGCGATCCCGACAACCTGGCCACTGCCGCCCGCTGCATCGCCATGGTTCAGGCTCCCCCCGAGGGTGTCACCGCGGAAATGACCGCTACCGCCAAGAAGCTGATGGACGAGCAGATCGTGCCCAAGTTCCAGCTGCTGCTGGCTGGTGAGACCACCGCACAGGAAGTGTACGACCACATCTGTGAGGCAGCCTACGCCGCCTTCGGCGAAGAGAACTGCGTCTCCGGCAGACTCAGCTGAGTATAACGGAAACCCACCCCACCTTGGTGGGGTGGGTATTTTACCCTGGGAGGTAGACTATGAACAGCACAAAGCTGAAACGGCAGCAGGTCCACCACAAACTGAGATTTACCAATGAAGATCTGTGGGGGTATATTTTCATTGCTGCCGCATTGATTATTTTCTGTGTATTTACGCTGTATCCCGTGTTCAGCGCGGTTTACACCAGCTTTTTCAATTACAAGCCCTTCGGCTCGGAATTTGTCGGTCTGCAGAACTATGTGGAGACCCTGAAATACTCCAAGTTCAACCTCTTCTACAAGGCGGCGCTGAACACGCTTGTTTATACCGCCGTGGTCGTGCCCCTGTCCCTGCTGATGTCCTTCTGCATCGCCATCATGATCCTGCCCTTCAAGAAGAAAACCCAGTCCGTTTTCAAGGCCATGT
>JAXECZ010000046.1:0-11534 GCA_034104845.1 Faecousia sp.
CCTCAATATCGGTCTGCCTGCGGAGATCGAAGCCCGGAAAAAGCAGTATGAGTTTTACCGTGATCAGCTGTTGACATTCGCAGAAACCGGTAAGACAATCTTGACAGACAGACAGACAGACAGACAGACAGACAGACAGACAGACGAGTATAGTGCCCTGATCCGGCTGTGTCAATATGTGTTTGGCTTTGCGATTGTTAAGCTTTCCGATATAGCCAATCCCTTCCGGGGAGAGTATATCACCAAAAAAGAATCAAAGGAAGGCAGTATTCCGGTTATCCTTGGAGGGCAGGAGCCTGCGTATTATATTGACCAATTTAACCATTGCGGCGAGATAGTAGCTGTCGCACGGAGCGGAGCATCTGCAGGATTTGTCTCGTACTGGAACGAACCGATTTTCATTACTGACGGATTTGGCTTTGAAGCTAAGGATGGAATTGCAACACCAAAGTATTTATATTATGCTCTAAAGAATATAGAGCTAGATTTGAACAGTATGAAGCGGGGGGCTGGCGTTCCTCACATTAGTGGAGAAGCCTTACAGAATATACTGTTGCCGTTGCCTGCTTTTGAGGAACAAAAACGCGTTGTCAGCATTCTGGATCGGTTTGATGCACTGTGCAACAATATCACTGCTGGTCTTCCTGCGGAGATTGCTGCTCGACAGAAGCAGTACGAGTATTATAGGGATAGATTGATGACTTTTGCGGATAAAAGCATTTGAGAAAGGAGCGCTATTGATGCCAAGCGAAGAGAATAATGGATATGGTTTTCCCATACTAAATGGCATTGCCACTTTTATGCAAGGCGCAATAGCTGTAGCTGGAAACACGCCGCACACTCTTGAGGAGGTGCGGCGTGTTTTCTGTATAGAGATGGATTATTTCAGGAACTCTCTGACCGTGCTGCCCAGCACCTGGCTGGAATTCACCTTCAGATGAACATACTCCCCGTTCAATGCTTCTGCAAGTTTTTTGGCCATACCAAACTGCATAAAGCCCTCCTCTGGGTCGAGCACAAGCGATTGTATTGGTTCCACACTGAATTGCTTCGCTGCTTTCCACGCATCCTCAGTGGGAGAATCACTCCATAACGGGACATTCGTTCTTCCATCGGAAACGACCACCAGATACTGTCGTGAGCCAGGGTTCTTCAGCCGGTCAATTTTCAAAAGCTGACCGGCTGCCAGCAATCCATGTGCCAGGGGTGTTTTGCCGCCGGTGTGCAGCTGGCGCAGCTGCTTTTGCGCCAGGTCTACACTGCGGGTCAGAGGCAGAAGTGTATCAGCCCGCTCCTTACGAAAAGCGATGATGCCGATAGTATCCCGCTTTTCATAAGCATCACTGAGCAGGGACAGAACCGCACCTTTCACCACCCCCATCCGGTGCATGGCACCCATGGATCCGCTGGCATCCACCAGAAACAGAATCGTGGCGCCTGTGCGCTGTTCCCGAACTTTCACGCGGAGATCATCACTGCGAATATCAACCATCAGCGGACTATTCCCTTTTGGATGTGATGCGGCAGCGCGTAGGGTCGCATCCAGAGCCAAATCATCCTCAGATTGATTGGGCAAGGCCGCACGGATATAACGGCCTCGGCTGGAGTGACTGCGAACCTTCAGCCGTTTTCCGGTTCCTGCCGGGAGCTTTTGCCTGGTCACAGGCTCGGACAGTCTGATTTCCTGCTGGATAGGCTGGATGTCGTCCCATCGGTCCACCGCCTCCGCTGTCTGATTTGAATCCTGAGCGCATTGTATTGAGGAATCCTCTTGTTGGAATTCCGGGGCTTCCGGTTCCGGTGCTTTGGGGTTTTCCCATTCCTGGGTATCATTTTCCTGATCCAGCTTTTCCGATGTCTCAGGGGCAGATACCGCTTCACGCAAACGATGGGCAAGTGCAAATGGCGCAACCGCCTGGATGTCCTCTCCCGTCACTGTCAATCTTCCTGCCAACGCTGCCCTGGCACGGGCAGCTTCGCACATCGCCAGCTCTCCCCGGTGTCCTGCGCATCCCCCCTGACTTGCCAACTGGGCCGCAAATCGGCGCTGGCGTTCCGGCAGCATAACCCGAGGCAGCAGCAGCCGGGCTTGGTTCAGTTTCCGTTGAAGTGCCAAGGTCTGGCTTTCCCATTTAGATTCAAATGCCACGGGATTCTGTTCATATTCCAATCGGCGGCGAATGATTTCGCAGCGCACCGCCGGATCACGTTCTCCATGGGTTGGCACATAGAGTCCAAACCGATCCGCAAAATGGGGCCGCAGTCGCCCCTCCTCTGGATTCATGGAACCAACCAGTAAAAATCGGGACTGGTGCCGGAAGGAAATCCCCTCCCGTTCCACAATATTCTCCCCTGTGGATGACACCTCCAGAAGAATATTCACGATATGCTCGGACAGCAGATTTACCTCATCCACATACAGGAAGCCGCCGTCTGCCTGCTGAAGAAGTCCTCCTTCGCTCTGCAGCTGGCCCCGCTGCAGGGCAGCCTCCAAATCCACGGAGCCAACCAGTCGATCCTCTGTTACATTTAAGGGCAGTTCAACAAACGGAGAGTCCTCCAACAGCGCTGCCAGACCGCGCACAAGCGTGGATTTTGCGGTTCCTTTTTCCCCTGCCAATAAAACGCCGCCTATCGCCGGATTCACCGCACAGAGAAGCAGCGCCTGCTTGACGGAATCCTGCCCCGCAACAGCCGCGAAGGGAAAGCAATGATCAAATCTGCCCATACGCATCAATTCTCTGCGCAACACGGTCCAAATCCATATTGCCTTCCTCAAAAGGTCTGCGGCGGAGCCGATGGGGAAGCGCCAACTGAGCCGCCAGCAGGAGATCCCCTTTTGTTACACGGGTGCGCCCTTCATAGGCGGCGTTGGTGATGGCGGTTTTGAGCATGGTAATGTCTGCCCGGTGTCCATCCACCTCAAGCGCAATGGCAAGGTCTGCAATTAAGCCCAGGCAAGCATCGGAATAGGTTACTTCTTTCAGGCACTTCTGGGCCTTCAGGATGGTTTCCTGGAGCCGGGACTGTTCCTCCCGGTAGGAAGCCGCAAACCCTTCAGGGTCTGCCTCAAACAGCAGCCGCCGCTTCACCACCTCCGCCCGCTGGGAAACCTCCTGCTCTCCCGCCACATCCACAACCAGACCGAACCGGTCGATCAGCTGAGGACGAAGGTCTCCCTCTTCGGGATTCATGGTTCCAACAAGCACGAAACGCGCCGGATGTGCATAAGAAATTCCCTCCCGTTCGATGGAATTGACACCCATAGCCGCAGCATCCAGCAGTACATCCACAATGTGGTCATCCAGAAGGTTCACTTCATCCACATACAGAATGTTCCGGTTTGCCGCTGCCAAAATGCCCGGCTCAAATTTCTTTTCCCCATATTTCAGGGCGTGCTCCATGTCCAGTGTCCCCACAACCCGGTCCTCAGTGGCGCTGACCGGCAGATTGACTACCCGCATATGACCGATGATCGCTTCCTTTTCCGTCCGCTGACGGCATTCCTCACACCAGAAGGAGGGATTGTCCGGATCACAGCCGAACCGGCAGCCTTTCACCTCCCGGCGCTGTCCCAGCACCTCTGCCAGGGCGCGTACCGCCGTGGATTTCGCGGTTCCCTTTTCCCCCCGAATCAACACGCCTCCCAGTGCCGGATTGATGATGTTCAGAATCAGCGCTCGCTTCATCCGCTCCTGTCCCACAATGGCGCAGAAGGGATACAGTATCTGTTCGCTCATATGGTTTCCTCCATGTTGTTTTCCAGCTCCAGATAGACCTGTCGGATTTGTTCCAACTGCTGGTCAGTGGCATTCCAGTACCCACGGCTGTGATACTCCATCAGCTGCTCCAGAATATTCATGTATGCGTGGGGATTGTTCTCAGCCATCCGGCGGCGCATTTGCAGGTCCTCCACATACTTTGCGTTCAGCTCGTCATAAATCCAGCTGTCCACATCCCCGGTGGTCGCCGCCAGCCCCATGACGTTCTCAAACCGTGCGGCAATCTGCTCGCCGCCATGGTAATCGTGGGCCAGCATCGCGTCAATCCATTTGGGATTCAATACCCGGGTTCGAATGCCCCGGGCAATGGCCTTATCCGCCGTTTCCGTGCAGGGGCGATCCCCGGTGGTATCCGTAATGTACTGCTTGGCCCGGATACCGCCCCTGGCCTGTTCCACGGATTTTGCAAGGCCGCCGAAAAACTCATAGTAATGATCCAGATCAGTTATTTCATACTCGTGATTGCTGCGCAGCTGTGAAACGATCTCCACACATTTCAGGTTGTCCTCGTACAGCCCATCCACCCGCTGTCCACGCTTCCGGCGGGCATAGACATGGCACAGGCTTTCGGTAAACGATGCACCGAGTTCGGACGCATCCTGCCAGTTTTTCGTCTCGATGATGCCGGTAAGCTGCGTGCCGTATTCCCCTTCCCTGGGTCCGAAAATGCGGGCTATTGCCAGCTGCTTTGCCTCCTCCGGCGCATATCCGGCATCAATCAGGCGGGCATAGCGCGCTTTTGCGTGGGCGCGGAAATAGTTCATTTCATCCGGTTCTTCCCGGTCATACAGCTCCCAGAGCACGTCGTCCAGTGCTTCGATCAGTGAGGGAAACATATCCCGGAAGAAGCCGCAGATGTTGACCGTAACATCAATCCTGGGACGGCCAAGCTCCTGAAGGGGGATAATCTCCAGCTTCAGATTCCACACACTGCCGGACGTCACGCGCCGAACACCCAAATATGCCAGAATCTGGCCCAGCGTTTCTCCCTGGGTGCGGGAGGTTTCCAGTCCCCACAGGATCACTGCCGTAGACTCCGGCCAACGGCCTTCCTCTTTTCGGTAGGCTTCCAATGTGTTCTCACAGATGCGCTGACCCCGTGCCATCGCCACAGCCGACGGAACCAATCTGGAATCAAATTGATAGAGATTGCAGCCAGAAGGCAGCACCTCGGGGCTGCGGTAGATATCCCCTGCCAGCCGCGTCGGGGTATAGCCGCCGTTGAGGGCATGTACCAGCGCATCCAATTCCCGGCTCTGCATGGATGGCTGTACTGCGGCGCATGCCCAGCCAAGCGCCCGGGTCAGTTCCTCCCTGACCGGTGCCGGCGCATTCAGCCACTTAGGAACTGTCTTGTTTTCCCAGAATGCGTCCATCAGCGCCTGTGGTGTATGTCCCGGCTCCAAGCTGACCTCGTTCAGAATTTGCGTTAGGGGGCGAAAACCATCCCGCTGGGTTTGCAGCAGACCCAGCGCATAGCGTTTGGCCTCTTCCTCGCTGTATGCCTGTCCAAATACGTGTAGCCCCCTGGGAATCAGGCTGTGCTGCATACGGTAAAGCTCTTTTTCCAGCAGCTCCAAATCATCCGGGAGCTTCAGTTCCTCTGCTAGCGTAGTGATCCGCTGGCGGGTCTGCTCTGCCATTGCGGGCGAAAGCGCCTGGGCGTGATGGAGGTTATCCATTTCAGTGGATAATTCCAGATACGCGCCGTACAAATCACTTTCTTCAAACACGGGAGGCTGGTAGCTGATGAGCTGGGCGCAGGTGCGGCGCTTAGCGACAACCGCTTCGGAAGGATTCCCGCAATAATACAGGTAAAAATGGGGCAGGTCATATACCAGCCGATCCGGGTAGCAGTCTGCGGACATACCGCTCTCTTTTCCCTTGAGAAACTCCAGTGTTCCATGGGTACCCACATGAATCAGGGCATCCGCTTGGAATACCTCCCGAATCCATTGGTAAAACGCCACATACTGATGGTGAGGCGGCAGAGTCTTGTCATGGTAGGAATGCTCCTGTTCAGCCTCCCGGCCGCGGGCAGGCTGAAGTCCGATAAACACATTGCCAACCTCTACTCCCGGGATCAGGAAATCCGTTCCTTCCGCCATGATCTCTCCCGGTGCCTTCCCCCAGTGCTCTGTTACCTCCGACGGCGCACGATAGTGCCGGACGGAATAACGAATCATGCCATTCCAGTTGCAGTCATACTTTCCGGAATTTACCGCATGTCCGGCTGTAAAAACCTCTTTAAGCTGCCCGGGAGTCAGTGCGCTGGTGGTATAGCCCTCCTGAACCAGACGCTCCAAAATCCGGCTGACGGATACAAAAGTATCCAGAAACGCCCCTCCAAACAGGTTTGCCTCTCCCGGAGGATAGTTGTAGCAGAGAATCGCTACTTTCTTTTCGCCATTCGGCTTTTGCCTCAGAGCAAGATAACGGCGCACACGCAGTGCCAGGCGTTCCAAACGTTCCTCAATGGGGATCAGATCATATGGCTGCACATCATGTTCGGCATCATACTGATTTTGAACCATTGCGCCAACCGGCAGCAGATCGATTGCACCGTCCATCTCAGGGAGCATCACCGAGATCAGCGTCTCGGAGGGCGTACAGCCGGATACCGATTCCTCCCAATCCTGCTGGGTTCTGCGGGTCAGGAAAAATGGGTGCAGGTACGGTGCATCAACCCATTCCAAAAGCGCCGTTCCCAAATCCGTTTTTCCGCCCATCGGCCCGGCTCCCAAGCGGAAGGGCATGCAGTTGAGCACCAGAGAAACCGGCTTCCAGGCTGGATCTTTCAGGTATCTCCGCAGCTGAGGCTCATATTCCGATAGACTTCCTGAACAGCCCAAAGCCAGCACATTGCAAAATGGAGTCAGCACATTTCGGATGGCACGGACACACGCAGACGTATCCGTGGGATATGCGTAGGAGGAAAACAACAGTGCCACTGTGGGGAGAGTGCTGCGGAATCCCTGCTGTGCAGCATAGTGCGCCGGTTCCTCCTCCGGTGTCAGCGTGGTCATATCATAAAGCGCCACCGGTTTGGGAATCCGTGGCGGCAGCGGTTCCCTGATGGATTTGACCCCACCATATTCCCTGAGCATCAGCCGCAGAAAGGATTCCAGATTATCCTGGCTGGAATACTGGAAATACTGCATCAGCAGCGAATAATTACGCATGTCCCGCATTTTGCCGGGCATGACCTTTCCCAAGGCCTGGGCCATATCCTGCATCTTTTTCATGGTCTCCATGGCAGGAGCGGAGCTGGGACGCTTGCTCTTCATACTCTCGGCAGTAAACTTTCCAAGCCGCAGATAGGACCGGGCTGATGCGCCATAGGGAAGAATCTGTCCCTTGCAGTCGGCGAGCGCGCGTTCCACCGCCTGGATGATGCCGGGGGGAGAACCCATCAAATCCACCAGCACACAGTCCGCCGAAGCAATGTCCGCCGCCATTTGCTCCATCTTCTCCGGTGCATACTCCTCCACTGCGTAATACAGCTTGATTTCTGCCAGACCGGGAGTTTTCCGTTGATACAATTCATGCAGCCCTGCCAGGTGCTGAACAGCCGGGGCACAAACTGTTATAAAAGTGAATTTCATTTACCGAATCACCGCCTTCGCGTAAAAAATAGGTGTGCCGTTTTCTGAATCGGTAGTAATCTGCGCCTGAACGCGGAACACCTTTTCCAGCACGTCGCTGCTTAGAATGCTCCAGGGGTCCCCCTGCCGGTAGATTCTGTGATCCTGCAGCACAATCAATTCATCGGAATAACGAACTGCATGGTTAATGTCGTGCAGCACCATCAGAATGGTGATGTTCTCCTCCCGGTTGAGCCGTGCCACCAGCTCCATGATTTCCAGCTGGTGGGAAATATCCAGATAAGTAGTCGGTTCGTCCAGCAGCAGTATTTCCGGCTTTTGGGCGATGCTCATGGCAATCCACGCCCTTTGCCGCTCACCGCCGGAAAGCGCGTTGATCTTTCGGTTGGCGAAATCAGCCATTCCGGTTTTCTCCAAAGCCCAGTCTACGATCCGTTCATCCTGTGCGCTTCTGCCCTGCCACCAGGCCATATGGGCAAATCGGCCGTACTGTACAAGTGTGCGAACGGAAACATCGCTCATCGTGTTGTTGTTTTGGGAGAGGACTGCAACCTTTCGCGCTACCTTCCGTGTATTCATTTTGAAAATATTCTCTCCGTCAAGCAGCACCTGACCGGCACTGGGCCGAATATTCCGGCTGACAGCCCGCATCAGTGTTGTCTTGCCGCATCCATTGGGCCCGATGATGGAGTAGATCTTCCCTTGCTCCACCTGGAAAGAAATATCCTCAATGACCTTATGGCCCTGATAGCCTGCGCTCAGATGATTCACTTGCATAATCACATTCGACATGTTCTCACCTCCGCAGCAGATACAGGAAAAACGGAACACCCAGGATCGCCATTACAATGCCGACGGGTATCTCAACCGGGCTGAAAATAGTTCTGGCAAAGGTATCACTGAGCATCACCAGGGCCGCCCCCAGAAGTGCCGAGCCAGGGAAAAGGACCTTGTAATCATTTCCTATCAGCAATCGGATGGAATGGGGGACGATGAGGCCGACAAAGCCCAGAAGGCCCACCGCGCTGACGGCGCTTGCAGCCAGCAAGGCAGCCAGTGCCGTAAATCCCATTCGTGTCAGTTCCACGTTCAGTCCAAGGCCACGGGCCACATCGTCTCCCAGAATCAGAATATTCATCTGCCGGGAGAAGAGCATGGTCAGGATGAGGCCCACAACGGTATATGGAAGGATCATTTCCACCTCACCCCAGCTGCGGGCCGAAAGGCTTCCGTTCATAAAGGTCAGCGCACCGTGCACGCGGTCGCTGAAAAATACCAGCGTTCCAGAAATACCGGCGTTAAAAAGAGCGGATACCGCCACGCCCGCCAGGATGATCCGGGTAGGATGAATCCCTCCCTTCCATGCAAGGGAATAGATGATAATTGCCGCCAGCATGGCCCCCAGGAATGCGAAAAATGGTACAAGCGTCTGGTACTGTGGCAGAACGACAAGAATGAAGATTCCAAACAGTCCCGCACCGGAGCTGATGCCAATGATGCTTGGATCCGCCAGCGGATTGGACATAACTCCCTGTAATATGGAGCCGGACAATGCCAGATTGATTCCCACAAGTCCTGCCAAAATCATCCGCGGCAGGCGGATGTTCCATATCGCCTTCCACTCCGGTGACCCGTCGGCGTGGAACAGCAATTCCAGAACTCTACGGAAGGGAATTTGAAGGGTTCCAACAACATTGCCAAGCAGAAACGCAAATACACACCCGGCAAGCAGCACCAGCAGCATTGTCAGCCGATAGGAGGTGCAGTCCCGGATACTACGATTATTTTCCATACCAATCGGACACCTCCCCGAATACTTCGGGATAGAGCGTGCAGGCCATATAGCGCACCGCTTCGTTGTAATACGGACCGGCATTGTACAGGAAATACTCCTGGGGAAGATAATAGACCTTTCCCTGCGTGACTGCTTTCACACTCTGCCATGCCATATTATCCGCAAATTGCTTCTGCATGGTCTCCATGGCCAGTTCGTTGCTCCCAATCATACTGGTCACAAGCACCAAATCCGGATCCTGTTCTACCAGGTATTCAATGTCCAGAGGTGTATTCTCGGAGCCAATCGTATCCGGCGGCAGAGAGGAGGCGATATTGTCCGCGCCAAGGCTGGTCGCAATATCTCCCGCAATGGAGCTATTCAGCTTAACCGACAGGGAACTGGAGGTCAGGTACAAAATAACAATGCGTTTTCCTTCCTTTGGAGCTTGGTCAATATAGCTCTGCCTCTCCCGGGTCATTGCTTCGATTTTCTCTTCCGCCAGCCCCTCCACCTGCAAAATGCGGCCAAAGGCACGATAGGTGGCAACCAGGTCGTCAAAAGTGCGCGGAAGTGTGGCAATCACCGGGATATCCATGTTTCTCAGCGTCTGGCTGGCCGTGCTCTGCACGCCGGCCTGGGTAATCACCAAATCCGCATTTTGCGCAACAACAGCCTCCATATCCAGAGAATATACCGCCCCCACAACCGGGAGAGCCAACAGTTCCTGGGCATATTGGGGATCAAGCTTCAGGTTATCGGAAATATCACTGGTGCAGATGGATTTTCCTCCCAGGTCATACCAGATGTTCAGTGGGGTGCCGGAGATTACGGCGACACGTTCCGGCGGGCTTTCCAGAACGGTTTCATATTCAAAATAATCCTGAACCGTCAGGGGATACCCGCCTTCACTTACCGTAATATTGGCTTCCTTTTTTTCTCCGGAAGTGACATCAACCGCTTTCATGCCGCCCATTCCGCTTCCACCGCAGGCGCAAAGACCCAGCAGAATGCACATGAGCAGCGCAACCGTCATGATTCGTTTCATTCTTTTCCTCCTAATCGAAAGCCGGCAGGAACGTTTCCGCTCCCGCCGGCAGCAGTCTGTCCTTTTACTTTACCGCTTCCGCGATGCTCATTCCGTAGGTATTGGAGAAGTATTCCTCCAAGGTGGCAGCGTCTTTCTTGATCTGTGCTGCCGGGCCGTCAAAGCGGCCATTCTCCTTGGCGGATGCGGTGCTGTCGTTATGATCCTTGTCCTCCATTCTCACCATCTCTCCCAAATCGGTGTCATAATAATAGTAGAAACCAGTTCCCATCATGGAGACATAATAGAATTGCTCCAGCATGTGCTCAGAGGGAATAAACCGATAATACTCCTTGGTATCCTGCCCGTCCTTTGTGGCTTTTGTAAATGTTACGGTTCCGGCGGTCTTGTCCACGGCCACACGGACGGCGCAGTCTTCAAACGGGCTGGATGTGGTATCCAGACAGGTCAGGACACCGTTTTCTTCCTTCAGTGCCGGCCCCCCGGAAGCTGACCCGGAGGTTTCCTTTGCGCAGGCCGTGAGGCAAATCAGCAGTGTCAGCGCTAAAATAATTGCAGTTGCTTTTTTCATTTTGGGTTGCTCCTTTTAGATTGATTTATGGCGACCTCTAAAAACTACTTTTTGATGGTTTGGGCGAGAGATTTTGTTCTAACAAAAGTTTTGAAAATACCGGAATACTTTGTGTATTGCGATGTTTTCAAAAGGCATTGTTAGGGCAAAAGATCCATCCAAACCGCAAAAGGGTAGTTTTTAGAGGTGCCCTTATATCACCGCACAGCAGCAAAACACCGCTTTCCAAATTCATGGAAAGCGGCCATCCAAAAAGGCAACGCAAAACCAGGAAAAATCCGGACGGACTTTTCCCCTGCTGCCGATTCAGATGAGCTACTTTCTGCGGAAGATACCTCACCATTCCTTCTGAGCAGGTTTCCTGGCTTGCGGGTCAGCGCTGGCCGTGCCTTCTCACCTATGGGGCAATGGCATCCTACGGCGCAACTCTCCGTTTACAGTGACCGGATCGCTCGGGATTTCCACCCGATTCCCTATTATCCCCTTCTAAAAAGGGGCACTCAGAAAGTAGTTATTATTTTTTGCTATTATAGCATGGCCTTGCAAAGAATGCAAGTAGGTCGGAAAAGTATTGGTATTGCATTGAAAAGGATTGTGTGATATAATCCTTATAAACTGAATAAGGAATCGGTGCCGTTTGTTCCTGTGGGAATGGAACGGATAATAGGGAAACAGGTGAAAGGCCTGTACGATCTCGTCACTGTATGTAACGAGCGCACCCTCTGTGTCAGAAAAGGACAGTCACTGGCGAAAG
>JAXECZ010000057.1:0-4308 GCA_034104845.1 Faecousia sp.
ATCATCATTGTATTTGCGCTGTCACAAAAAACACTGCTGAAAGTGAATCAGGGAGGATCGAAACAATGAGTGAGCCGATGATACGTTTGGAGAACGTGGGAAAATCCTATGACGGTGGAAAGACTTTCGCCGTCCGGAATATCAATTTAACCATTGAAAAGGGAGATTTTGTCGCCCTGCTCGGCCCCTCCGGCTGCGGAAAATCTACAACTCTGATGATGCTGTGCGGACTGTACCGTCCCACGGAAGGCAGCATTTTCTTTAACGGACGGTATGTCAATAACGTGATGCCCAAGGACCGCAACATCGGTATGGTGTTCCAGAGCTATGCCCTGTATCCCAATATGTCGGTTTTCGAGAACATCGCCTTTCCGCTGCGGCAGATGAAAATGAAAGAAAAGGAGATTAAAGAGCGGGTGGAAGCGGTGGCCGAGGTCGTCAGGATCCCGGAGTATCTGAAGCGTATGCCCGCCCAGCTTTCCGGCGGACAGCAGCAGCGGGTGGCAATGTGCCGGGCACTGGTCAAAAACCCCGATATTCTGCTGCTGGATGAGCCGATGTCCAACCTTGACGCCCGGCTGAAGCTGGAGATTCGGGATGAGATCAAAAAATTACAGGAGCGCATCGGCGTTACCGCAATCATTGTTACCCACGACCAGGAGGAAGCTATGGCGATTTCCTCCCATATCGCGGTCATTGATCAGGGGGCGCTGCAGCAGTACGCAAAGCCGGACGAGTTGTACAACCATCCGAAGAATCTGTTTGTTGCCTCATTTATCGGCAACCCGCCGATGAATTTTATCGAGGGTGAGCTGGAGTCCGGCGGTGGTAGCTACCGTTTCCGGACCTCCGGGGGAACCGTGGATATTCCCACCGGTATGATCGATACTGCCGGCCTGACCGGCAATACAGTCGTGCTGGGCATCCGCCCCCACAACTTTACGCTGACGGACAGCCCGGAAAACGCACTTGCCCTGCATACGGACTATATCGAGCATCTGGGGAAAGAGAATCTGTACCGCTGCTATATGGGAGAGACCAAGTTGCGTGTCATTACACCAATCAGCGAAAATCGACCCGTAGAGGAGACGCTGTATGTTTCTCCACGGCTGAATTCTATATGCATTTTTGATAAAGAAACAGGAAATAATATCACCAACTGAAGCGGTCTTTGGAGATTTGCTTCCTGTTTTGAATGACAATCTGTCTGTAATGCTAAAGAGAGCGTCTCAAACGGTGATCTGAAATCACTGTGTGAGGCGTTTTCTTATACAGTTATACAGTAATCACTCTGACTTCTGCCCTATGCCCGGGTAGGACTCTGCTATCCCTCACACAGCTTGTACTTTGTATGGAAGTATACGTTCTGAATATGTTGGATGTGGATGAAAACTCTTGGAGGTTGAAACGGTTTTTCTCTTGGGATATGGATATTGCTTCGCCTTTGATCCGGTTTTGTGCTAAGCTTAATCCTAAATAATCAGAAAAAGCCTATGGGGTTAATGGCACAGTACGATACACTTAATTTGACATAGTATGTAGAATATGATATAATCCTTTTGCAAGCGGATATACTGGCAGAAAGGAGATGTGCTTTATGACATTGTTTGAAACCATTTTACAGCAGTATGGGACAAATGAACCGATTCTGTCCTCAGAAATTTCGTTTCAGGACTATTCCCGGCCGTGGATTTATAAGCAGCTGAATCGGCTTTGCGAAGAAGGCAAGCTTGTCCGTTATGAGAAGGGAATTTATTATATTCCCACCCAGACACCCTTTGGCAAGAGCCTGCTGAACCCCAGAAAAGTGATCGAACGCAAGTACATCTCCCAGGGTGGAGAGACGGTTGGCTATTACTCCGGTATTACTTTCCAGAACCAGCTCCGGCTGACCACCCAGATGCCCAATGTGATCGAGATTTACACCAACAACGAAACCACCCGTGTCCGGGATGTGTATGTTGGAAAACAAAAGGTTTTGCTCCGTAAGGCAAGAACGAAAATCACCGCTGCCAATGCGGACGTACTCAGCTTCCTGGAGCTGATGAACGATCTGAACCCGGAAGTGTTGGATGATGATAAAAAAGCGATCATTACGAAGTTTATCACTGACCGAAAAATCACCAGAAAAGATATTACAACCTATGCGCCGGTTTTCCCGGATAAGGCACTGCGTACACTTGTCGAAAGTGAGGTAATCTACAGTGTTGCACAATGATCCATCTTTGTTTGAACAGGTTATCCTCCGGGTATCTGAGGACACCGGCATCGAAGCCAGTATCATCGAGAAGGACTACTATGTGACACTGTTCCTTCAGCGGATTGTGGCGCAGCAGCCAAACATCATTTTCAAGGGCGGTACATCTCTTTCCAAGTGCTACAAGCTGATCAACCGTTTTTCTGAGGACATCGATCTGGGTATTGATTCAGAAACACATCCCACGGAGGGGCAGCGGAAGAAGCTGAAGGAGGCCATTGTTTCCATCCTTGATGAATTTGGCTTTACCCTCACAAATTCGGATAAAGTCCGCAGCCGCCGGGACTACAACCGGTATGTGGTGGAGTATCCCACCGTCTTTCCTACCAGCTACCTGAAGGAACATTTGATCGTGGAGACTGCCGTTTACATCAAAGCCTACCCCTGCAAACGGATGCTGGCATCCAGTTTGATTTACGACTATCTGAAGCACAACGGTTTCACTGATCTGATTGAGCAGTATGGGCTGCAGCCCTTTGCGCTGAATGTGCAGACAGCAGAACGCACCCTTGTTGACAAGGTGTTTGCGCTTGGGGATTACTACCTCTGTGATGCTGTCCACGAGCACTCCCGGCATGTGTACGACATCTACAAGCTGTTGGATGTAGTCACCTTGAACGATTCTATGAAGAAGTTGGTTTGGGATGTTTTCGAAGAGAGAAAGCCCCATGTCAATTGCCGCTCCGCTAAGGATGGCATTGATGTGAATACACTCTTGCAGGAGATCGTTGATAAGGCTGTCTATAAGCAGGATTACGAGGAAATTACCGCCAAGATCCTCTTTGAAGAAGTATCTTACGAAACTGCGGTCACCGCTCTGAAGAAAATCATCGCAAGCGGTATTTTCTCTCTCACTTAGCTTGCTGGATTATGGTAAGTCATCAACGGGTGTCCTGTCATTGAACGTATATTCCGCAGGAGTCGATTCCTACGCAGATAGTATCCACCACATACAGAAAAAGGCAATGCAAACCCTCCACAAAACTGCGAGCTTTGTGGAGGGTTTGCTTAAATTGTGAAGGAAGTTATGTACTGAACATTCTGTACATGACCCGCTACGATTCGATTGTTTCTGACATAATTTATGGTTCGTATGGGGCATACGTTCTTGACCATCTGGCCACCAACGCTGCCGGCCTCACGGGAGGTCAGGTCGCCGTTGTAGCCTTCCTTGAGGTTTACGCCAACCTCGGAGGCAGCCTGCATCTTGAACTTGTCCATGGCCTCCCGGGCCTGAGGGACATTCAACTGATTGTTCTTGCCGTTCATAACGTTTCTCTCCTTTTGTCGTTTTCCGGGAAGACCAGCCGTTTCCCGTTGGAAAACGACTTTTCTTGACCCAACCATAGCATTGCCAGTTTCTCTTTTCCTATTCCCGGCAGATTTTTGTGGATTTTGATAGAAACTGGAAGCACATGAGAATTTGAACGAATGGAAAAATAAAACGGCACCTCTCCCCAGAGCATGGAGAAGTGCCTTTGGAAGACACGACGGTATTCAGCAAGTTAATTTCGTTATCTAAGAAAAGCTATCTGAAGTCTGCCGAGTTTGCAGAGGGGCTGCTGAATCAGGGAATCCGTTTCCCTGATCAGAAGGCCTACAAAGCTTTTTGGAAGGAGGTTGATTCTTTTCTAACGGAGCAGGCGATATCTGCAGGCGATATCTGATCCCGTTGATTCTTTTTTTACCAGGACACTGATTACAGATAGTATTTCGTAGTTTTGATAATTTATCGCCTACCTTTGGCTCCTCCGGTGATGCTGCTGCGCTCCAAGAATTTCTTCCGGAATTCTCTCCGCTCCGCCGCACCACCTATACCCGAACAAGCGGATTCTGCTATCGCAAACTCCTGGGCTTCTCGTCCGGGAGGACGCAGAACCCGCCTGTTCTGTGGCTGACGGAAAGGGATTGTTCCCGCCCCGAACAATCCCTTTCCGCCACCCACGGTCGCCAAAGGTATAACACACACGACTTTGCGGACAAAGTCGTGTGCCACGAAACCGCCGGTTTCATTGGATTCTTCCTGCCAAGGCAGCGTGTCCCCTTTGGAA
>JAXECZ010000071.1:0-13875 GCA_034104845.1 Faecousia sp.
CCCGGTCTGGATCGGTGTGCGAAAGGGCTATGTACATTGCAGGAAGCACTTGAAAAAGAAGATTGGAATGAGTGCGAAATAGAGACAAGAGCAGAATGGCTATTTGATAATGCAAGAGCTATTTGGACTCTGTGAAAGACAACATGAATGCGGACCTGTTGCAAGATTTAGCAACAGGTTCTTCATTGCATTTAGACATCAAACAAAACAGAACCCCAGAAAACAGTAGCCAGGTTTATCACTCCAATTCTTTTTCAATCAACGCCACCGCAATTTCAAAGGCTCCCTAGGGGTTCAGGGTCCAGCCGTTGTCGCCGTGGTAGATCATCAGCCGGGTCTGACCGCCGTCGATGCAGATGTTTTCGCCGGTGATGAAACCGGCTTTACTGGATGCCAGGAATAGCACCATGTTGGCGATGTCCAGGGGAAGAACTCCCGGCTGATGGCATACTTTTTCATAGACGATGCTCCTTCGATTCGTAATATGCTTCGATGATCATTACTGCCCCTGCATTGCCGGGTGCATGGATAATTTGTTCCTGTATTTTCTGCAGATTATCCCGGATTGTTTCATCTTTCATCACAGAGAATGCGGGCGCTTTCAGGTTTTCGGCTGTGATAGATTTGTATTCCAGAATCCTGCCCAGTCCCAGCTTTTCTACTTGCTGAGCATTCACCGGCTGGTCGGATACAAAGGGAATCACTACCATGGGAACACCGCTGACCATGGCTTCAGATACACTGTTCATACCGCCATGGGTGATAAAGAGGCTGGCCTGCTTCAACACGGCAATCTGGGGGACATGGTTACGGACAATGAAGTTTTCGGGAATTCTTCCAAGTTTTGCTATCTCGAAGCTTCCAACGGATAAAACTATCGTGATAGGTTCAATGCGAAAAGTGTCCATGCAGGTGCGGAAGAAGTTCCCACCGCCCTTTAGAATCGTGCCAATGGAAATATAGATCACCGGTTTGCTCAAGGCAGGAAAGGCTTCTTCTCTGCGATCATAAACAGAAGGACCAATGAAGAGGAAGTGATTTTCAGAAAATTCCTCAGCGAAGGGCTGGAATTGGCGCAAGGCGTAAACCAGATTACATTCCGGTGGGTTTTCTACGATCTCATCCAGCCAGTTGCGGCACTTGAGTTTGATACCCAATCCTTTAACTGTGTCCATAGTCCAGAGAGTTCCGATCAACGGAAGACGGAAGATTCCCATTGGACCGCCGGAGGAGATAAACTGCTGCATAAGTTTCTTGCTGGTAGCCGGGGCGGTGAAGATGCGGACGCTCTTTTTGCCGTGTTTTTCCGCCAGATGCTTACCCACCAAGAAAAATTGCTCGTAGATCAGCAGGTCAAAATCCGCGATTGCTTCTTCCGCTTTGAAGAAGGCGTTTCGGATCTGTTTATCCAGCTGGGGATTGTTCTCATAGCCCAGGAAATCCGCTCCGCTGTCAGCGATCCCTTCTTCCCAGTCGTAGGGCATGAGATAAGTAACCTGATGACCGGCCTTGATCAGTTCTTGGACCAGACCGATTGTGGGAATCACATGGCCGTGGTAAGGCAGATTGATAAACAGAATCTTCATTTCCATCGCCTCCTTCCTTTTGTCCAATATACCACATATCCCTAACGCAGACAATAAAAAAGCGCCCTTTCCGGGGTGTGAACAGATAAATTTAAAACCCCTGACACTGTCTCGTCAGGGGTTTTGAAAGTTGTTGGTTCTGGTATTGTGGTTTTGAAATCATTTTAAGACGGTGCTGTTTTTGCACATTACTTTCATGATGGTACTTGTTTTTTTACTGTCGTAATATCTCAAAAATGTTATAAATAATATAAAGTATAACATTTCTTAGAGTACAATCACATTTTCACACTATCGATTTGTTGCCATTTTTGATATACTAACCGTGCAAAAAGAAAAATATTTTGTTGCTTATATCTAATGATTATCTGTTTTTTTCGTTGACATGAATTCTGTCATGTTTTCTGTTGGCGAAGTCCTTATCCTGCAGTGATTCATATTCTTTAATTTTTGCAGCCAATTCTTCTTTGGATAGCAGTTCATAGGCAGGCAGGCTGGAAATATAACGGTAGTACACATCTTCCGGTGGGTCTGTAAAACGCTTATTTGCCCACTCAATCAGAATCTGGGTATTGATAATGGTGGTTGCCCAAGCGGGAGAAAAACCCGTCCACTCATGGGATATCTTTTTCAGAATCTCAGGGAACAGACGCACGCCTTCCTCATCGCACAGCAGATTGGTGTACATTCTCGAATTGTTACGGATGATCATCAGAATTGCCATCATGATTTCTTTGATTGTGCTACGTTTTCCGCATAAGGTCACCGCAGCAAACAGCTGATTTTCAAAAAAGTGGATAGCCAGATCATACTTATTATCGTATAGTCGGTAAAACGTCTGCTGGCTGACATTTGCTTCTTCGCTGACCATGGTTACACGGATAGAAGAAAACGGAGCTTTTTCAATCAGCCTTCCAAAGGCTGCAAGAATTTTCTCCTGAGATGAAAGGTGTCTTTGCATAGAGTTTTCTCCTTTTCTCCGTGATTTCCTGTATTCTATCGTACCTATTTGCTTTTGTCAATCTCTGGGTAATTGAACCACCCGATTGGAGGTATTGTCATGAATTGCTTGTCACTGGATTTTGGCGGCAGCAGTGTAAAATACGCTGTTGTATCGGAAAATGCGGAAATCCTGCATCACGGTCAAGTTGCTGCACCCATTTCCTCCTGTGAAGTTTTTTTGGAAACGGTGGATACCTTGTACCGGAGCGAAAAGCACCGCGTAAGCGGAATTTCTCTGAGCTTGCCCGGTGTTATCGACAGTAGCAGCGGAATGCTGCTCAGTTCCGGTGCCTATGCTTCCATTCTGGCACAGAAAAACGTGGTACAGTTGATTTCTGACAGGTGCGGTGTACCGGTTGCGGTGGAAAACGACGGAAAATGCGGGGCCTTGTCTGAAGCGTGGTGTGGTGCGCTGAAAGACGTTTCTTGCGGTGTGGTGCTGATTCTTGGCACGGGCATCGGCGGAGGTGTAATTCTGGACGGGAAACTGCACCACGGCGCAGGCTTCTGCGCCGGAGAATTCTCCTATGTGAGCACCGAAAATTACGGCTATTCCCTTATGAGTCAGGCATGGATGAATGTTGGAGTGTTCGGTATGACCTACAAAGCTTGCAAGTATAAAAACCTTAGCTTTGACGTGCAGGATGCCGCACCGCTGTTGCACAAATTCGATCCGCTTCTGTGCCGTTTCTTCCCTCCCGTAGAGGGAGAGTCAAAGCCCATCAAGGCAGATGGCAAGCAGATTCTCCAATGGTATCAGCAGGGGGATGCAGACGCTACAAAGATCTACCGGGATCTGATTCATTCGCTGGCAGTGCTGATTCTGAATATTCAGTTGTGCATTGCTCCCCAGCGGATTGTCATCGGCGGCGGGCTGAGCCGCTTCGAACCCCTAATCAGCGATGTGGAGGCGGAACTGGCTGAAGCATATACCGGCGGTCTGATGAATACCACGGTGCATAGTCATCTGGTACGCAGCAGCTATCTGGCCGACTGCAATCTTTTGGGAGCTGCCTGTAACTTTTTCCAGAAGAAAGGAGCGCTCTGATGTTTCCAAAGGATTTTTTATGGGGTGGGGCTGTGGCTGCCAACCAATGCGAGGGCGCTTATCTGGAAGATGGAAAAGGGCTTTCTATTCAGGATGTGCTGCCCCGGGGTGTTCTCTCCGCCCCGGCCGAGGCACCTACACCGGATAATTTGAAGCTGGTGGGGATCGATTTTTACCACCGCTATGCACAGGATATCCGCATGTTTGCGGAAATGAATTTCAAGGTATTTCGATTTTCCATTGCCTGGAGCCGGATCTATCCCCGAGGCGATGAGGCAATGCCCAATGAAAAGGGACTGGAGTTTTATGACCGGGTCATTAACGAGTGCCACAAATACGGCATTGAACCGCTGGTTACCCTCTCCCACTACGAAACACCCTTGTACATTGCAAAGCAGTATGACGGCTTCCGTAGCCGGGAAGTGGTTGATCTCTTTGTCAAATATTGTGATACCGTATTCCGACGCTACAAAGGGAAGGTACGCTACTGGCTTACCTTCAACGAGATCAACGCCGTTTTGAATCACCCTCTCATGAGCGGCGGCATCTGGACACCCAAGGAAAAGCTATCCTTCGGGGATAAAATGCAGGCGATTCACCATGAACTGGTGGCTTCTGCAGCTGCAACGAAGCTTGCCCATGAGATTGACCCCAAAAATAAGGTGGGATGCATGGTTGCATGTTTGCCGACTTACCCCGCCACACCGAGTCCGGATGATATGCTGAAGGTCATGGAGGAAAATCACAGGAACTTCCTCTTTACCGATGTTCAGGTGCGGGGATACTACCCCAGCTATATGGCGCGGCTGATAAAAGAACACAACTGCTCTTTCTCCATCTCTGAGGAGGACCGGAAGATGCTGAAGAATACTGTTGACTTCGTGTCCTTCAGTTACTACCTTAGCCAATGTGTGAGTGCTTCACCGGAGAAGACGGTCAGTAGGTTCTTTGGTGAATCTGCTGTGAATCCTTATCTGAAGGAATCAGAGTGGGGCTGGCCCATTGATCCTAAGGGACTGCGCTATGCACTGAACCAGTTTTACGACCGCTATCAGAAACCGATTTTTATCGTGGAAAACGGTCTGGGCGCTGCGGATACTCTGGTGGAAACCCCAAACGGCTTCACGGTGGAGGATGACTATCGGATACAATACATGAAAGACCACTTGCTGCAGGTGGAGGAAGCCATCGGTGACGGTGTCGATGTGATGGGTTACACCGCTTGGGGGTGTATCGATCTGGTCAGTGCCTCCACGGCGGAGATGAAGAAACGATACGGTCTGATCTATGTGGATCGTAATAATGATGGTAGCGGTTCTCTTGCCCGCTACCAGAAAAAGAGCTTCAAATGGTATGGCGATGTAATCCGTTCTAACGGTGCCAGCCTTCATGAAGAATAAAGAAAACAGCAGAAAGGATGTAATGTACTATGGCTGAAAAAACTACCGACACTTACCCTTACCGCCCTCCGAAGAAATACCCCAAAAAGGACCTTCACGGTCGTGTGCGCTTCGGACGCATTTTCTACCGTGACTTTGAAAGAGCTCAGAAGTTCTTTGTCAATGTGTTTGGCTGGGACATGGTCGATGCAGTGTATCTGGGCATCGACGATTACGATCATCGGCCACTGTATGTTGCGACTGGTCCTTCCCAAATCGGCTACGAGGGCTTGATCCCCGGCCACATGAATACCCGCCTTTATTACGATGCTACCGGCGACAGTAAACCCTTCTTCATGATGGAGGTTCACATGGATGAACCCATTACCAAGACTCTGGAAAAGGTTGTTGCTTATGGCGGTAAGGTCCTCCATGTAAACAAGACTGCAATGGATGAAGGCAATGAGGATGCCAACTGGTTCTCCGGCGCAGATATCGAAGATCCCTACGGCCATAAAATTTTCCTGTGGAAATGTCCGGCTTCCCGCACCTGGGAGGAACCGGAAGCAGGTTATGACAAGGAAGACGAATAGGAGGCATGACATATGAATAGAATATATACCTGCTATATCTGCGGTTTTGTGTGGAAATGCGATGAGGATCATATTCCACCCTTCTGCCCTACCTGCGGCACGACACCGGAAAACTATCTTTCCGAGCCCGGTGAAGATGTTACCAAGCGCCGTATCCACGTAGATCCTCCCAAACCTATTCCCGACTGGGACCGCTATGATACCCACTATCATCCCCCCAGACATTTCCCTGAACGCAGCAGACACGGCCGAATCCGTCGGTTCGTTCTGGGATATGAAGATCCGAAAGTTATGCACGATTTTTACAAGGATATTTTCGACTGGGATATTATCAACTGCGAAGATACCAATCCTGAGAAACCCATGATGTATTGCGCTACCGGTCCGGGCAGCCCCAACTGGGAACCCAGTGTACCCAGCTTTATCTATGGTTTCCTGCGTCCTAAGTCCTCTGATCCGACCGGTCGTGATCCGCTGTTTATGATCGAGGTGGACAACATTGATGACACATTGAAAAAGGTCGTGGAATATGGCGGCAAGGTGTTGCGCGAGCCTTACTGGGAAAGCAAGCAGCTGTATGCCGTGATTGAAGATAGCGAAGGCTTTGCATGGTATCTGTGGCAGACCCCTGACACTGTAACATGGGATGAGCCGGAGTCTCAGACAATCTAAGCATCAGAAAGAAAGTGTATTGCTATGGAAAATCGTTCCCCAACTCTAATACTGGAACACATGTCCAAGGCATTTGGCACAGTCCGCGCCGTGCAGGATGTTTCCATCGAGATTTATCCGGGTGAGATTCGCGGCCTGATTGGCGAGAACGGCTCCGGAAAATCTACACTTTCTGCAATGGTCTGTGGCTCGCTGAAGCCGGATAACGGATCCATGGTGTTTGACGGAAAACCCTATGCCCCCAAGTCTATTATTGATGCCCGCAGCAAGGGTGTATGTATCCTCCTGCAGGAACGCGGCACCATTAGCGGTATGAGCGTCGCGGAAAATATCTTCATCGGCATGGAGGACGACTTCAAGGGTTTCCTTGGCATCGATAAGCGGAGAATGGAGAAAAGGGCACAGCAGATTTTGCAGGAAATTGGCGCTGACCATATCCATCCGGCTGATCCTGTTGACCGCTACAAGTTCGAGGACAGAAAGCTGATTGAAGTAGCGCGGGCATTATATACTGACCCCAAAATTCTCATCATCGATGAGACTACCTCTGCACTTTCTCTGAAGGGCCGCGAATATATATACAAGATTGTGGAGCGGTTCAAATCACAGGGTAAGAGCGTTATCTTCATCGGCCACGATCTGGACGAGATCGTGAAGGTGTGCGACACTGCTACTGTCCTGAAAGACGGCAGATTTATGAAAACCCTCAGCGGTGAGGAAATGACACCTGTGAATATGCGAAGCCTGATGATCGGCAGAGAAAATCTGGGCCATTATTACCGTACGGATTTTGTCCCGACCTATTCTGAGCAGGTAGTGCTGAATGCGGAGCACATGTGCCGCGAAGGCTGCATTAACGATGTGAGCCTGCAACTGCATAAGGGCGAAATTTTGGGTATCTGCGGTCTGTCGGACAGCGGTATGCACGATATCGCCAAAGCACTCTTTGGTGCGCTGCCGCTGGACAGCGGCAAGGTAGAACTACCTCTGCTGGGAAAACAGATCCGAAATCCCGCAGAAGCGGTGAAAGCAAAAATGGCATATCTGCCCAAGGATCGCGACTCTGAGTCTCTGTTCCTGCCTACCACCATCCGGGATAATATCTCCGTTACCTGCTTTGACCAGAAGCCTATCGGTCCGCTGATCAACAACCGACACCTGTACTCCGTGGCACAACAGCAGGCAAATGTGCTGAATCTGAAATGCAGCAGTATTCAGCAACTGGTGTCAGAACTATCCGGTGGTAATAAGCAGAAAGTGGTTGTCGCCAAGTGGCTTGCCAATAATGCGGATATTCTGATTATGGATTGCCCCACCCGAGGCATCGACGTAGGCGTTAAAGCATCTATCTACGATTTGATTTCCTCACTGAAAGAAGAAGGAAAATCCATCATCATTTTGTCGGAGGAAATGGCAGAGGTTATCGGTATGGCTGATCGTCTGATTGTAATCAAGGACGGATGCATATCGGGAGAATTTATACGCTCTGCTGATTTAACCGAGCAGATGCTGGTCGAAAAAATCATTTAAGGAGAGATGTGCAATGAAAAAACAAAAACATCAGCTTTCCTTAACACGATTGATTCCCTTTCTCGGACTGGGTTTGCTGATCCTCATTGCCGTGATTACCGGCGGCGAGCGGTTCATCGCCACTAGAAATTTGCGTAATATCATGATTCAGGCATCGATCCTCATGATCTTAGCCATTGGCTCGTCATTTGTGATGGCGCACGGTGATATGGATTTCGCCAACGGAGGTACCATGGGTGTTAGTATGTTGGTTGCACTAGCACTATGCAAAGGCGCACCTTCATGGATAATTTTCCCTGTTTGTGTGTTGGCTGGCACGCTGATCGGTGCTCTGGTGGGCATACTTGCTACGAGACTGCGCGTCGTGGCATTTATCGTCGGTATGTGCATCATGCGTCTGAGTAGTGCTTTACTCTATTCCGTGACACTGAAAACCACATGGTTGGCCCCCATTGAGATCATTACCCTGAGTACACCTACGTTTTTTCTGTGTATCAGCTTTGGTACACTGCTCCTCGGAGGCATTATCTTTGAACTAACAAAAATCGGTCAGTACAACAAGCTGATCGGTGTAAACAAAGAGGCCGCGCGGCTCAGTGGCATCGATGTAGGCAAGTATCTGGTACTTTCCTTTATGGCAAGTGGTCTTTGCTCCGGCATCGGCGCTTTTGCAACCATCGTGCGTATCGGTGGCATGAGTAGCTCCACCGGTAACTACGAGGTGGATGTACTGATTGCCCTTACAATCGGCGGTATGCCCCTCACCGGGGGCTCCAGAGCCTCCATCTGTGCCGCATTTATCGGTGCTTACGCACTGACCGTCCTGAATAATATTCTGATTCTTCAGGGTGTGAATGTGGACTTTGTGAACGTTGTGAAAGGGCTTGTTTTTCTTGCCCTGGTGCTGATCTCATCCAGATCAGCAAAAGGAACCATCAATATTTAAAAATTAAGAAAAGGAAGGAAAAAGACATGAAAAAACTGCTTGCCCTCGCTCTGTGTATCTGCATGGTGCTTACCCTGTGCGCCTGTGCCGGTAAAGCACCCGAAACTCCTGCTGTTCCTGAAGCTTCTGACACCAGCGCTGAAAAGTCTGTGGAAACCCAGCCAAAGGAAAAGCGCGATCCCGTTAAAATCGGCGTAATCTTCTATTCCAAGGATGATGCACTTGGCCGTTTGGTTTACTCCTATTTGAACTACGCAGCAGAGGTCGTTGAAAATCTTGAAATCCAGTGGGCAATCGGTTCCTTCAGTGCCGATGCGCAGCTCGCTGACGCTGAAAATCTGATTTCTGCCGGTGTTGACGGTATCATGGCTTTGACGCTGGATGATGTCGCCATGACCCAGATTGCTAAGACATGCAACGACAACGAAGTTTATTTCCAGGTCATGTTCCGCAAGCCCGCCAGCGAAGAGACCGCTGCTGTCTTGAAGACCTTCCCTTACTACGTTGGCTACGCTATTGAAGATACTGTTACTACCGCCGCTCAGACCATTGACATTCTTGCCGGCAAGGGCATCAAAAATATTGCTGTTGGCGGCAACTCCCACAGCGCCACTTCTCTGCTTCGTATGGAAGGCATGCAGCAGGGCGTTCAGAAGAACGGTACCACCATTATCAGTGAATTTGACATCGGCAATGATATCAGCAGCATCCAGTCCGATGTGCAGAATATTCTGGACACCTACAAGGATGTAGAAGCTATTTGGAGCATGTCTGGTACCAATGGCATTGCTGACATTATCATCAATACACTGCGTGCCCACAAGGATGCAACCGGTAAGACCATCGGTCTGATGACCTTCGACTCCTTTGAGGGTATGGCACAAGCACTGAATGACGGCTTCCTGTACGGTGCTGTTTCCGGTCAGGCGCCTCTCTGCCTGCAGGCCTTCGCTGCCCTTTATAACGCCATCGACGGCACGCCTCTATCTGATGAGAAGGTAGAACTCTACTTCCCCTACCTGATCATTGCTTCTCCCGAGGACTTGGATTTCATGGAGCAGTACTACAATAACCCCGAGATCCAACTGTATGACGAAGAAATCATCAAGAGTATGCTGGTACGCTACACCCCCGATGTAAAGATGGAAGCACTCAATGAGTTCTGGGCATCCTTCAGTATGGATTGGATCAAGCAGGAGATTGCCAGCCGTGGCTGATTTTATTGAGTCTGTGCTGCTGTCCCTGCACACAGGGACAGCGCGACAGATCTGAATGTTCCTAAGAAAGGCGGAATATGCTATGAAACGCATTCTCAAACCCCTTCAAAGCTATCTTCTGATGTTTGCAATTCCCATTGGCCTTTTCGGCATCATGATGCTAGCTTTTCCGGAAATTACCCTGGGCAATATACCGTCTTTGTTTAAGCAGGCCCTATTTCCCACTGTTTTGTCCTGCGGCATCATGTTTAATTTTGCCTGCGGCAACTGGGATCTGGCTGTGGGCTCCGAAGCTGTGCTGGCCGCAATCCTTGCAGGCTTGTTTGCCATCCAAACGGGTATGGGTGTTCCTGCCATCATCATTGGAAGCACTTTGATCGGTGCGTTGTGCGGTACTATCGTTGGTGTAATCTATTACTTCACAAAAGTCCCCACCATCATCGTCACTGTGGGTTTGCTTTTCATTTTCGAGTGCCTTGGCTCTCTGATTTCCGGCGGAAAAGGTGTCAATATTTCCAGCACGCAATGGGTGGTCATGGGTATGTATCCTTGGAACGTACTCTATAGTGCTGCAGCCATGTTCATTGCATGGTTTGTGCTCTACCATACCAAATTCGGTTATCAGGTCCGCGCCACCGGCAATGATGCTACCATCGCCATGACAAACGGTGTGCAGATTTATCGGATTAAGGCTGCATGCCTAATGGTGTCGGGTGCTTTTGCCGGCACCTATGCCGCAGCTTCCCTTTGCTCTACCGGCATCATGGCAGCTTCTACCCAGATGGGAACAATGTCCATCGCATTTGATGCTATGATGAGCTATCTTGTGGGTAAGGCAATCAGCTTTAAGCGCAACAATCTGGTGGTCAGCCTCTTTGCCGGCGCATTGGTGATGCAGAATGTGAAACTCTTGCTACTGGTGCTTTCCATTCCCACAGCCTACGTTAATGCCTGTATTGCGTTAATTATTCTGGTACTGGTGACCCTATCGGAAAATCCTCAGTTTTTTGAAAAACGAAAAAAGTCCTTACCAAAGGATTCACCGGCCACACACTAAGTGTGCTGCTATAGTTTTGAAGACAGTAAAATAGTAAAAAAGGTGCTGCCCGAAATGATTTAAAAATCATGAGGGACAGCACCTTTTCCTTTGACACTGAATTAACAAAAAATATGGATAAGAACACAAAACGCACGTTGAATATGGGGAACAAAGTTTGCGTCTCAAAAATGTTTAAGCTCTGCTGCGATGTACTAGGGGCAATACGGTGTATTCCCAAGCAGGAAGTGTGCATTTTTATAGTACAACTTTAGAATGATATATGAAGGATTAGTTTCTTCTCCAGTTTTTGTAAAGCTATGAGATGTTTTTGAACACTATAAAACACATTAGCACAATCAAACCCGATGTCATTATGGAGGTATTCCTTTAGAACTCGCCTGTAGAGCAAAATATATTTACGAAGATTTAGATAGAAAGAAACGTTCTCTCCATAAAATGAAGAAAAAACATGAAAAGCAAAGTTTTCAGAATTCTATAGCGGAGATAGATGGGATCGAACCGCGTAAGCTTTGAATGCCATTCAAGCGCTCTCCCAAAGCTGATGCTTACATACCCCCGTGATCCTCAGAATTTGAGGGGCACTGGGGGCGTTTGCGCGATGCCTGTTTTATCGAATTACAAACACAGGCTGTTTGTCGCCAAGGTGCAATCCGTTAGCCGGGTCTGTTCCATGGTCGGAAACGACCGTAATCCTATGAGAAGATTTCAAAAGTTTTGCAAGCACCTGTGCATCAACTCGTTTCAGAAATTCCCTTTTTTCCATCGGCTTTTTTCGGTGAGCTGCCTCGTCGGCTCCGTTGATATGCAAAAGAACAAAGGGGTATTTCTGTGCTGCCTGCAAGGCAGAATCCACCTTTGCGCCAAGATCGGTATCCGTATCTCCGGTTGCGCCTTTGACGGGTATCAGATCCATACCCAGCGCTTTCCCGATTCCTTTGACGGTTCCCTTCCCGCACACCACAGCGGCACGTTTTGGAAAAGGCATCAGATCCGCGGCAACAGATTGCCCCCAAAGCGCCATAAACCGTTCCTGAGACAGGCATTGCAGGAAAACACGCTTCAGGATATCAGAGCCAACCGGCACCAGATCCGCCGCTTTTCGGGAAACGCAGCTGCTTGGCAGGCAGGTAGATATCAGGCTGATTCTGTCTGCCATATGCGGAAACACCAGCAGGCTTTTATATTGTCCCAGATAATAATAGCGAAAAGTCGGATTCCGCAGTTCTTCCGGCGCGTCACACGGCGCGGAAAATCTGCCCGTTTCGTCCAGATGATACCAGCTTCCCCGCAGAATCAAATCACCTGAGCATACGGATATCCCGTTTCCCAACGCTTCGATATAGCCTCGCAGGTGCTTGGGAACATGGGTGACACCGAGAAGATGAAGGACGCAATTCAACGTTTCCGGTTCGCCGCCCAATGTGTTATCCTGATAGCCTATCAGCTGCATGGACGCAAGATTTTGCAGATCCGCAGAACAGAACGCTGGATCCGTCATGCCATCTATGATACATAGTATCTCTGCCATATGCTTATTCGCCATGGCGGTTCTGCTTCGCCAGTTCCGAAATCTCCGGGAATTTGGAAAGAATATAGGCATACCCACCGGGGCTGTGGGGAATCAGACAGTTGGTACAATCCTTGATTCCCTTACTTGTATAACGGAATTTTCCGCCGCACCGGTCACCCAGCGTGTACAGAGGGCAGTAGCAGAACAGGCAGCTAAAATCTTCCGCTGATCCTTTGTGGCAGGGAAAATACTTGCACTCCCGGTTCTGGAAAAAGCTATGATCGTTTTGTTTCATGGGTTTCCACCCCTCTCAATTTATACTTCCCGGTTGATGATGCGGTAGATAAGCTCCATATCCAGCCCGCCCCGGACAACATCTGCCAGCAGATCATATTGACGCCCCTTATATTCCTGCAGGTCAAAGGTTCCTAATGCGGCAAAGTCCAGACCCTTTTTGGTGCAAATGGCACGGAGAATCTGATCGCTCACACCGGGCGCGTCAAAAATGCCGTGGATGTAGCTGCCGTAAACGTTCCCACGTCCCTGTAAGGGAGGCAGGTTTTCCTGGCTGCGGCCCATGTGGATTTCATAGCCGGTATAGGACATACCGTTTAAGCCGGACAGCATTCCGGTCACGCCGTCAAAGGTTCCGGCCACCTGGGTCTGCACCTTTTCTCCCTGGAAAACCGTGTCCATATCCAGCAGTTCAAGCCCCTGAATTTCGGTGGTTCCGGCAGCCTCCACCTGATCCGGGTCGGAGACCCTGCGGCCCAGCATCTGGTAGCCGCCGCAGATGCCGAATACCAGCGTGCCCGCCGAGGCCGCTTTCAGAACCGCCGCCTCCAGACCGGATTGGCGAAGCCATTTCAGGTCGGCAATGGTGCTTTTCGTGCCGGGAATCAGGATCATATCCGGGCTGTGCAGGTCCGCAACCCGCTCCACATAGCGCAGCGATACATTGGCGTACCGCTCAAAGGGAGTAAAATCCGTGAAGTTGGAAATCCGCGGAAGGCGGATCACCGCAATGTCCAGGAGCTTACGCTCCGTGGTTCTGGCAAACCGCTCGGTGAGACTGTCCTCATCGTCAATGTCCACATGGGTATAGGGAATCACACCCGCTACCGGAACACCGCAGAGCTCCTCCAGGATTCGGATGCCCGGCTCCAGGATGGAGCGGTCACCCCGGAATTTGTTCACGATGGTACCCTTGATTCGCTTGCGTTCGTCCTCTTCCAGCAGGGCCACGGTTCCATAGAGCTGGGCAAAGACACCGCCCCGGTCAATATCACCCACCAGCAGCACCGGGGCATCCACCAGCTTGGCAAGGCCCAT
>JAXECZ010000086.1:0-29757 GCA_034104845.1 Faecousia sp.
AACCCGGTGGGGGTTCGTTCCAGCCGGTTCTGCCTCTTGACATATCGAAAAAATTCCGCTCTACCGGAATGGCAGAGCGGAATAAGATTTTTGTTCAGACGGGAAACAGAGAGCGGCTTATGCCTCTTCTGCCTTGATCGCGGCCTGAGCGGCGGCGAGTCTGGCGATGGGGACACGGAAGGGGCTGCAGGACACATAGTCCAAGCCGATGTTGTGGCAGAACTCCACGCTGGTGGGGTCGCCGCCGTGCTCGCCGCAGATGCCGCAGTGCAGGTCAGGACGGACGGACTTGCCCAGCTTCATGGCCATCTTCATCAGAGTGCCCACGCCAACCTGGTCCAGCTTGGCAAAGGGGTCGTTCTCGTAGATCTTGGCATCATAGTAGGAGCCCAGGAACTTACCGGCGTCGTCGCGGGAGAAGCCGAAGGTCATCTGGGTCAGGTCGTTGGTGCCGAAGCAGAAGAACTCGGCTTCCTTGGCGATCTCGTCGGCGGTGAGGGCAGCCCGGGGAATCTCGATCATGGTGCCAACCTCGTAGTGCATGTCCGCACCGGCAGCAGCGATTTCCTCGTCGGCGGTCTTCACAACCACTTTCTTCACATAGGCCAGCTCCTTGACCTCGCCAACCAGAGGAATCATGATCTCAGGCACAATGTTCCAGTCGGGGTGAGCCTTCTTCACATTGATGGCAGCCCGGATGACGGCCTTGGTCTGCATGGCGGCGATTTCGGGATAGGTGACCGCCAGACGGCAGCCCCGGTGACCCATCATGGGGTTGAACTCATGCAGGCCGGCAATGATGGCATGGATGCTGGAAACGGACTTCTTCTGGGCCTTGGCCAGCATTTCGATTTCGTATTCGCTGGTGGGCACGAACTCATGCAGCGGGGGATCCAGGAAGCGGATGCACACGGGCATTCCCTCCAGAGCCTCGTAGAGCTTTTCAAAGTCGCTCTGCTGGTAGGGCAGAATCTTATCAAGAGCAGCCTCCCGCTCAGCCACGGTGTCGGCGCAGATCATCTCCCGGAAAGCGGCGATGCGTTCTGCCTCGAAGAACATGTGCTCGGTACGGCACAGGCCGATGCCCTCGGCGCCCAACTCCCGGGCCTTCTTGGCGTCGGCGGGGGTGTCGGCGTTGGTGCGGACTTTCAGCTTGCGGTACTTATCGGCCAGGGCCATGATGCGGCCGAACTCGCCGGCGATTTCCGCGTCCACGGTGGGGATGATGCCATCGTAGATGTTGCCGGTGGAGCCGTCGATGGAGATATAGTCACCCTCGTGGAAGGTCTTGCCGCCCAGGGTGAACTGCTTGTGCTCTTCGTCCATCACAATGTCGCCGCAGCCGGAGACACAGCAGGAGCCCATGCCGCGGGCTACAACGGCGGCGTGGGAGGTCATGCCGCCGCGCACGGTCAGGATGCCCTGAGCAACCTTCATGCCGGTGATGTCCTCGGGAGAGGTTTCCAGACGGACCAGAACCACTTTTTCGTGGCGCTCGGCCCATTCCTCGGCGTCCTCAGCGGTGAAGACCACCTTGCCGCAGGCGGCTCCGGGGGAAGCGCCCAGACCCTTGCCGATGGGAGTGGCGGCCTTCAGTGCCTTGGCATCGAACTGGGGATGGAGCAGGGTGTCCAGGTTCCGGGGGTCGATCATAGAAACGGCTTTCTTCTCGTCGATCATGCCCTCGTCGATCAGGTCGCAGGCGATTTTCAGAGCGGCCTTGGCCGTGCGCTTGCCGTTACGGGTCTGGAGCATATAGAGCTTGCCGTTCTCCACGGTGAACTCCATGTCCTGCATATCCCGGTAGTGGTTTTCCAGCAGGGCGCAGACGCTGACAAACTGGCTGTAAGCCTCGGGGAACTGGTCGGCCATCTGGGCAATGGGCATGGGGGTGCGGACACCGGCCACTACGTCCTCGCCCTGGGCGTTGACCAGGAATTCGCCCATCAGCTTCTTCTCGCCGGTGGCGGGGTCACGGGTAAAGGCCACGCCGGTGCCGGAATTATCGTTCAGGTTGCCGAACACCATGGGCATGACGTTGACGGCAGTGCCCCAGGAGTAGGGAATGTCGTTATCCCGGCGGTACACATTGGCCCGGGGGTTGTCCCAGGAGCGGAACACGGCACGGATTGCCTCATACAGCTGCACCTTGGGGTCGCTGGGGAAATCGGTGCCCAGCTTGGCCTTGTACTCGGCCTTGAATTGACCAGCCAGCTCTTTCAGATCCTCGGCGGTAAGCTCCACATCAAACTTGACGCCCTTTTTCTCTTTCATCTGGTCAATGAGCTGCTCGAAATATTTCTTGCCAACCTCCATGACCACGTCGGAGAACATCTGGATGAAACGGCGATAGGAGTCCCATACAAACCGGGCGAACTTGGGATCGGGATTGCCCTTGATCATGGCTTCCACCACGTCGTCGTTCAGGCCCAGGTTCAAAATGGTATCCATCATGCCCGGCATGGAGGCCCGGGCGCCGGAGCGGACGGAAACCAGCAGCGGATTCTCCAGAGAACCGAACTTCTTGCCGTTGATTTTCTCCATCTTGTCCACATATTCCATGATTTGGGCCATGATTTCGTCGTTAATTTTCTGGCCGTCCTCATAATATTTGGTGCAGGCCTCGGTGGAGATAGTAAAGCCCTGGGGAACAGGCAGACCAATGTTGGTCATTTCAGCCAGATTGGCGCCTTTACCGCCCAGGAGCTCCCGCATTTTTCCGTTGCCCTCGGTAAACAGGTAAACGTACTTGTGAGACATGGATAATACCCCTTTCCAGATTTCTAAAGCGTTTCCTTTTTCACTTTTTTTAGTGCATTTTTCATGATAGATACTTAACGCTCACATAGTATAACATGGCTGTTCAAAAAATGCAAACGTTTTTGCAAAAATTTTTTGCAAAAAGTAACAATGGGGTCATCATATCCGGTCGTTTCCTTGGTGATTATGACAATAGAGGACGAATAAATTGATTCATAGACAGTGCAAACGTTTTCGAAAAGCCTACTGGCGAAACAGCAGCATGGAGATCCAGGTCACAACGTTTTGACCGTATTGGAATTCCAGCCCATTTTGCTCCAGCACTGGGATCACATTGATGCCCTGACTTTCCACACAGGGGTGCATTTTCTCCGGAAAACGGCAGCTTTTCCCATCCAGAATGGCGCAGCGGGGGCAGATGGCGCAGGACTCGGTGGAAAGGACAAAGGGTTCAGCGCCACACTGACGCAGCAGTGCCGCCACCTGGTCCGTGATTTCCTCATGCTCCTGCCGGGTGGAAAGGGTTTCCTGTATGTCCGCGATGTCCGCCACCTCCGTCACCGTGGAGATCACCAGGCACCGGTTAAAGCTCCGGCAGTGAGCCGCGCACTGCTCCACCGTTCCCACCCCCGGAGGACAGGCCCAGGATTTTCCGTATTGGGCGCACTCGTGCTCGCAGATCCAGCGTACCCGGTCCGAGAATTCCAGGTCTTTGGGATCCATAAAAAAGTAGATGTAAAGAGGAAGCTCCGCCAGCTCCTGCTCCAATTTCTCCAGATTCATGCAAATTCCTCCATGATGGACTGACAGCCCTCTACGATGTCTTCCCAGGTGCGCCGGAAATCGCCGGTGTACCAGGGGTCCGCCACATCCCGATTCAAAAGCGGACGGATTTTCTCCGGATCATGGGGCAGCAGCCGGGCCAGATACCGGGCATTGCTGGCATCCATATAATAAATCCGGTCAAAGTGCCGGTAGTCCTCCATGGTCACCTGCCGTGCCCGATGATTCCCGCAGAGGACCCCATGATTTTCCAATTCCCGCCGTGCCGGAGGATACACGGGATTTCCAATCTCCTCCCGGCTCACTGCCGCGGAATCTATCTCAAATTCCGATTCCAATCCAGCCTTTTGCACCATGTCCTTTAAAATGTATTCCACCATGGGACTGCGGCAGATATTGCCGTGGCAAACGAAAAGTATCTTTATCACTATATAATTCCTCCTTCAATGCCGTGATTTGCCCCGTTTTGCGCTTGCTTTCGATTATTTTGTTCTGTACACATATCATTTAGGCATTTACAGAATCGGCAAAACAGGGCAAAATGCGGCCTTGTGTACGACTCAGTTGTAGTCAAGTAGTAGTCTGTTTCGGGGATGCAGATTTGGAACCACACACCACCAGGTTGCTGTTACACCCGTTTCTAATTGTGTCAAGGCATCGTTTCCACGGTTAAGTGACACGCCAATCATTCCTCAAAGACAGCACACAGCGAAGCGAAAGCAGGCTGTGTGCTGTTTCTGCGAAATGAGCATGACAACAAAGCTGATTGGCCAATCCGCCTAATAAAGCCTTTCAAATCAGCGGATTTATGCTACTCTACTGTAATTGTCCAGCAGTTTTCGTAGGTTTTGCCTGGTGCTAACTGTATGAGGTCACTCTTGCAGGAGAATTCCTCGACGATATCCTGCCGGGCGGGCAGCGAGGACCAGGGCTCAATACACACATAGGGCGCGTCGGTATTGGGCCAGTGCCATATGCCCAGATACGGCATCTGGGGATAGGATACTTTCACGGCATGTCCGGAAATACGGGATCGCAGGGTAACCTCCCGGGACATGTTTTTCAGAATGACCGCATCCTGGTTAAACAAGTCATGGCGCAAAGGGAGATATTTCCCGTCACGGAGCGGATAAGCTTCATCACAGCCGCTTAAGTATACTGCGGGTGTGAATCCGACCCGGTCCGGCTGGCATACATCCGAGAACGCCAATACATAGTCTTCAAATCGTTCTCCTTCCACAAATGGTACCCGAAAGCCCGGATGACCACCGATCCCAAAGGGCATTGTTTTGGCGTCCAAATTGCGTACCTGATAGGATATTTGAACGGTATTGTGTATCAGCTGAAAGGTGATCCGCAGAGAAAAGTCAAATGGGTACTGCGGCAGTGTGTCCATACTGCTGCTAAGGGATAAAACCAGCATTTCCTTGCCCTGTTCTTCTGGATAGAATTCGGATGCTGCGGCAAATCCGTGAATCCCCATAGAATACGTTTTTCCTTGGAACCGATAGCGATCGTGGGTAAGCCTCCCGATGAAAGGAAACAACGTTGGCGCCCGGTCGGGCCAATACTGAGGATCACCCTGCCAAAGATACTCCGTTCCATTGGCGCACAGGCTCATCATCTGCGCGCCCAAGGTATCTACTGTCAGATGCAGACACTCGTTTTGTATTGTAATCAGCATAGCGGCCCCTCACTTTGCGAAAGGATCCTTGTTCTGAATGCTTTGTTGATTTCGAAACGCTTCATGAATACTGCCTCCATTTCCCTGCTTCTTGCTTGAGCAGCAATCAATCGGGGATGATACGGGTTTATCTTGCTATCGTCTCTCTGGTCAGCATCTTTGCAACATCCAGGAAATCACCGCCTCTCTCACACGAAGCTGTGGATTTACAATGGAGACAAAGACCTATGCCCCCTGGGGCCCGCCCTGGAGGCACCGCTCTCTTAAAAGGAGCACCTTTTCTTCAATCAGCCGGATGGTTTCCAGAAATGCTGCATCCGGCTTCCCGGTGGGATCCTTCAAGCCCCAATCCTCCCGCCATTGGCAGGGCAGGAGGGGGCACTGCACATTGCAGCCCATGGTGACAACTCCATCCAAGGCTGGCAGGTCGGACAGAAGCTTGCTGCGCTGCCCCTCGGCCTCCATGTCGATGTGATAAAGCTGCTTCATCAGGCGAACCGCGTCCTGATTGATTTGAGGTTTCGTTTCCGTTCCGGCAGAATAGCTTTCAAACACATCTGCTGCCAAATGCCGTCCCAGAGCCTCCGCGATCTGGCTGCGGCAGGAATTGTGGACGCAGATGAATGCTACTTTCTGCATATCAGTACCCCAACAGTGGATATCCCCCTGCCAATGAGGGGATTCAGCCATTTCATACCCAGGATCTGATTCTGAATGAAATCCCAAATTTTCAAGAAAAAGCCCCTTTCCTATTGGTAAATGGAAATTGATCGATTTTTCCGTGAAATATCCCGTGCCGGATATGGCTTCATTCCCAGCACGGCTTGCTTTCACAGGCGGCATCGGCAAAGGTTAACCCGTTCAGATAGTCTTTGGCGATCTGAACGCCCTCCGGCGAAATGCGGTAGTGCATCCACTTGCCCTCCTTGCGTCCAACCACAATGTCGGAATCACACAGGATCTTCATGTGGTGGGACAAGGTTGGCTGGCTGATGTTCATTTCCTCCAGCAGATGGCAGGCGCACTTTTCGCCTCCGCAAAGCAGCTTCAAAATATGAATGCGGTTTTCATCGCAGAACGCCTTGAACAGCAAGGCCGTTTTTCGTTCGTCCATGGGCTACCTCCTGTTGATTGTTATGGGTATGATACAGCATATATTTAAATTTGTCAATATGTAAACGAAAAAAGCAGTCCGGCGGGGGTATATCCGCCGGAGTGCTGCAATGGAAAAAGCGCTTTGAGAGGGGAGCGTCCCGGTTAGCCAAACATGCCTACCCGCTCCACGGCGTTGGAGATTTCCAGGGTGTCGTAGTAGCGGTACCAGATGGTCTGCCCCTCGGTCAGGCCGGAGAGGATCTGGACGTACGCTCCGTCGGACAGGCCGGTTTCCACGGGGACGGGATCCATGAGGGTTTTGTTCTTTTCGTCATAACCGGTGTATATCATGGTTTTGTTTCCTTGCTCCATCAGGGCGGCCACGGGAACCGTCAGACAGTCGGGGTGGGTTTCCAGGGGAATTGTCACCCTGGCATTCATCCCTGGGAGCATTCCGTCGCTGCACGGCAGCTGAAGCGTTACCTCAAATTTGCTGCTGCCGTCGCCGCTCACGCCAAATTGGGAGATTTCCGTGATTTCCGCGGAATAGTTCTTTCCTGCCAGGGCTTCAAAAGTGACCTCTGCGGTCATGCCCACCCGGAGCAGGGAAATGTCCGCCTCGTCCACGTTCAGGGTGATGGTCATGGTCTCCATGGGCGTGACGGTGGCCAGCTGAATCGTTTCCGTGCTGTAGAGACTGCTGCCGGTGTCTCCGCTGACACCGCTGCCGCCAAAGGACATACCGCCGCTGCCGCCAAAGCCGCCCAGACTTCCGAGACCGCCCAGACTTCCGAGACCGCCCAGACCGCCCAGACTGCCCAGACTGCCGCTGGGGATCCGGTTGGGCTCCTCCTGACTGGGACCGGTGGGATCCGTAGTGGGCTCCGTAGAGGGGGCTGTGGGCTCCGGCACACTGGGCTTGGTGGGCTCCTCCGGAACCTCCGGCTCACCTGCTCCGATTATTATGATCCAGGGCGCGTTGCTGACGATCAGCACAATGTCCCCCGCCTGGGCGGTGGTGGTGTACCAGCCCTCCTCGCCGTGCCGAAAAACAGTGTAGCCCGCGGGATCGAAAATGTTGGCCTCACTGGTCAGAGTCATATCCACGTTTTCCAGGTTTAAAAAGTCCGTAACCGTCACATCCGCGCCTCTTCGCAGGAGCCAGCTGCCGTTATCCACCAGCTCGATCCTGCCCACATAGCAGTAGTAATCCTGGTCGTCATCCTCCCCTGTGGGGGTGTTGGTGGCCAGGAAGACCAGCCGGGGCGTTTCGCTGGCGGAGAGCTCCACCAGCTGGGTCTTGTCCACATCACTCACCAGCCCGGCGCAGGGGGCGGTGACCGTGTCGTCCTGGCAGAGCCGGAACAAATCCAGCATCAGAGCCTCGTATTCCCGGTGCTGCTCTGACAGGGTGACAAACCGCAGGTAGTCGGAGAGCTTACTCTCGTCGATCTGCTTGCCGTCGGAGCACAGCGTCCCGGTTTCATCCACGGAGATCACCCCTGGGGTGATGTTGGAGCGAACCTGCTTGAGCTCTGCGGCAATGGTTTCCAGGGACTCCTGCACCTGCTGCACGGCAGCCATGAGGGAGACGGAATCCACCCGGGCAATGCTGTCGCCCTGGGATACGCTGTCGCCGTTGGCAACCAGAAATTCCGTCACATTCACACCGAAGGGAACGGTGACCGCTTCTGCCTCCTCTGCTTCAATGGGAGCGCCATAGGACAGGAACCGGGTGATGTCCCGCAGCGCGGCGGTGTCATTCAGAATGCTTGCGGTTTCCTCCTGGGTTTCCTGGTTGGCGGTGAGCATGGGCATGACCGCCAGAGCCGCCACCAGAACCACCAGGAGCAGAAGCAGGAAGAATCGTTTGATGGGGTGCTTTTTCTTCATATCATCAGCCTCCGTAATGCAGTGCGTCGATGGGCTTCATTTTGGCCGCCTTGTTGGCCGGATACAGGCCGAAGATCACACCGATGAGGAAGCAGAACACCACGGACAGCAGCACCACCCCCATGTTCAGGGTGAATCTTATATCCATACTGGCAACCACGGTGCTGATCAGCTGCAAAACCGCCCAGGACAGGAAGATGCCCAGGCCGCAGCCCAGCATACACAGCACCACCGCCTCCATCAGAAACTGGCTCAGGATGGTGCCCCGGCTGGCGCCGATGGCCTTGCGGATGCCGATTTCCCGGGTTCGTTCGGTGACGGTGACCAGCATGATGTTCATGATGCCGATGCCGCCCACAACCAGGGAGATGGCGGCGATACCGCCCAAGAGAATGGTGAGCATGGAGGTGATCTGATTCATCACATCCTCAACTACGCTCTGGCTGGACAGACGATAGGCATCCTCGTCCTGCTGGAAGCGATCCATAAGAAGCGTTTCCAGGGAGTCGGCGGCCAACTGAATGTCCACATTGGCCTGGGGAGCGGCATAGAAAGTGGTGATCTCCCGGCTGACTGTATCCGTCAGCTTGACCAGGGAGGTCAAAGGAAGATAGGCAACCTGCATTCCGGAGGTCAGAACGGAGGTCAGATTGTCGTCGTTGGAGGCCAGCACGCCCACAATGGTATATTCCACGCCGTTGAGGCAGATGCTCTGGCCCACGCAGTCGATATAGCCCACCAGCTCTTCCGCCGCGTCCTCATTGAGTACGCAGACGTAGCTGCTGTTTTCCACATCCGCCCGTTTCAGGAACCGGCCCATGGCCAGCTGCAGGCCCTGGATTTCATAATAGGCGGGGGTGGTGCCGTAAACGGTGAGGGTACTGTTTTCCCCGCCCCGCTTGGCCACAACGGATTCGGACTTGTAGGGGGCCACTGCCGCCAGCAGAGGGCTTTCCTCCAGCCAGCCCTCCAGTTCCTGCAGGGTCAGGGGACTGCCCTTATCGTCCCGGATGGTAACGGTGATCTGGCTGTTGCCCAAGCCGGAGACGGCGGAGGTGACGGAATTGGTGGCGCCGTTCACCAGACTCACCAGCACCACCAGGGCCATCACGCCGATGATGATGCCCAGCATGGTCAGTGCTGCCCGCATTTTATTGCTGCTGATGGAGCGCAGCGCCATTCGGAATGCGCGAATCATGGGGTCACCTCCGTCAGCTGCCCGTCCCGGATGCGGATGCTCCGGGGAGCCTGCTTGGCTACATCGTTGTCATGGGTGATGAGGACGATGGTGTTGCCCTGGGCATGGAGCTCCCGGAACATCACCATGATTTCCGCGCTGGTTTTGGAATCCAGGTTGCCGGTGGGCTCGTCCGCCAGAATCAGGCTGGGGCGGGTCACCAGGGCCCGGGCAATGGCCACACGCTGCTGCTGGCCGCCGGAGAGCTCGGTGGGCAGGTGCTGGGCCCGCTTGGACAGGCCCACCCGTTCCAGCGCCTCATTCACCCGACGCACCCGCTCCGTCCGGGGCACCTTTTGGTAGATCAGGGGCAGCTCCACATTCTCCCAGGCGGAAAGCTTGGCAATCAGATTGAAGTTCTGGAAAACGAAACCGATTTTGTGGTTGCGAATCCGGGCCAGCTCCCTTTCAGAGTAGGCCTCAATGGGCATGCCGTCCAGCAGATAGATGCCCGCATCCGCCACATCCAGGCAGCCCACAATGTTCATCAGCGTGGATTTGCCGCTGCCGGAGGGGCCGATGATGCTGACGAATTCCTTGGGATAGATGTGCAGATTGGCATGGTCCAGAGCCCGGACCCGCTCGTCGCCGATCTGGTACACCTTGGAAACATCACGAAGCTCGATCATGTCAGCCTCCCATTCCCGGACGGTTGGAGCCGGGGAAGCCACTGCCGGAGCCTCCCCGATTGCTGCCGCTGCCGCCAAAGCCGCCGCTGCTGCCGAAGCCGCCGCCGCTGCCGAAGCCGCCGCCGCTGCCGAAGCCGCTGAAGCCGCCGCTGCTTCCACCCATCATATCGCCCATGGGCATCATAAAGCTGTTGCTGGTGGATGCTTTTTCGGTGTAGTAAACCGTGTCGCCGGGGTTCAGGCCGGACACGATTTCCACATAGCTGGAATTGGAGGTGCCGGCAACCACCTCCACCATGCCGCCGTATTCCTTGGTCTGCTCATCATAGCTGGTGTAGACATAGGCGGAGTTCCGGGTCTGGTGGAGTGCGTCGGTGGGAATGAGCACCACACTCTCCACCTGCTGCTTCTGGATATCCACGGAGGCGGTCATGCCGGAGAGCATCTGGGGGTCTCTGTCCAGGGTGACCACGGCGGTATACTGGGTGACGCCGGACATGCTGGTGCCAATTTTGGAAATCTCCGTCACGGTGCCGGAGTAAACCTGGTCGCCGATGGAGCTGACGGTAATCTGGGCGCTCTGCCCCAGCTCCAGGGAGAGAATGTCGGTCTCGTCCACGGCTACGCTGACGGTGAGCTGCTTGTCCGGCGCCATGGTGGCCAGAATCAGCTCCGTGCCGTCATCGGAATAGACCATGGTGTCCGAGGTCAGACCGGAAACCTCGGTCACGATGCCGTCAATGGGTGCGGTGGCGCAGCCATCCTGAAGCAGCTGCAGCAGGGTGGCCATGGTCTGCTCCGTCTGGCTGCGGCTGCGAAGCAGGGTATCGTAGTTCACGGTATAGCCGGTATCCGTTAAAGAGAACAGGTATCCGCCGGAATAAACCTGGCTGTTTTCCTGGGCGGTGACCCAGCTGATGGTTCCGGCATAGCCGGTGATGGCCAGGGGATTGCGGATGTCCAGGGTGCCGGTGCCCAGAACCCTGCCGGATGCATCCAGCACGGCGGCCTCGGCCTGGTATTCCGGGCCGTTGTCGGTGAGGTTCACCACGGTCTTCCCGGAGATGCTGGATTCCACGGTTCCGGGATAGCTGACGCCGCCGGACTGAACGGTAACGGACTGGTTTTCCTCCAGATCAGCCTCGATGGTTACGGTCATCAGCCCGTCCAGGGAGAGAATGGCCAGTGCGCCGTGCTCCATCATCACATCCATTACCCTGTCGCCCGCCTGGGCGTACACCCGCTTGACCCGGCCGGAGACGGAGGTGTTGATATAGCTGCTGACGGAATCCTTTTTGGCCTCGCTGATCTGGTCATCCAGCTCCTCCAGCTGGGTTTGTACATCCGCAAGAGCGGACATTACGGAGTTGGTATCCACCCGGGCGATGACATCACCGGCGGTGAGTGTATCTCCTGCTGACACCAGAATTTCATCCACGGTGACGGCACTGGGGATGCCGACTTCTTCAAAATCCGTATAGCTGAGGCTTCCGCTGCCGGATGCGTTGGCGCTGATCTGCCCGGTAATGGCCTGGAAGGATTTTACCTCCGCCGTGGTGGCGGAAAACTTACTGTTTACCCGCGCTCTCAGGTAGAATACGGCTGCGGCTCCCCCTGCAAGGAGCACAAGCAGCAAAATCACCACCGTGATGAGGATCCGGCGGCGCTTTCTCCGTTTGGCTTTTTTGAGCTGCTCAAACAGAATGTCATCTCTTTCGTTGGCATTTTCCATGGGTAGTCACTCCTGCTGATCGAATCAATGGGAGTATTATCTATAAAATCCATTAAACCAACCTTAATCAAATGTAAATATTTTGTGTCCATTCCGGCGGGACGGTGTGATAGCGACGGTTTTTCCACCGATTCCGGCAGAGAAACCTACAAATTTCTCTTTGATGATTGATTTTTCTGCGGCGATGGGCTATAATAAGCGGGATTATGTGTGGAAGTGTGTCCATTGGTGTTCAGCACTGCCGAAGCAAAGGGCATTCAACAGCCTTTGGAAGAATGGAGAATACAGGCTTCCCCTGTGCCGTTTGACGGCCTCCGGTGGACGGAGGGGGAAGACCAATGTGAGGAATGAGAGCTTTGAAGAAACATAGTAATATCAAATGGCCCCTCTTTATCTATGATATTCTGATTCTGTTCATGGTGGAAATGCTGCTGCTGGTGTTCTCTGGTGAGCCTATCCCGTTGGCAGCTACTTCCTATCAGGTCGCATTCACCTTTGCCTGTGCCTTTTCTGCCCGGTTTATCGGGAAAGTATACAGCCAGATCTGGCGCTATGGCGGAATCCAGTGCTATATGCGCCTGCTGGTGACGGATGCTGCCGGTTTCTTTTTCAACTATATTTTGGAGCGCGTCTGTCTGCCTGAGCCGATTCCGTTCTCCCGCCTGCTGGCCATTGCCTGCACCAACCTGCTGGGAGCGCTGGCCATCCGGATGATTTATCGCTATGCCTATAAATGCGGCAACAGCTCCACCCGGTTCGGGCAGTTCCTGCTGTTCCTGCTGAAGCTGTTTGCCGGGAACGAAGTGGTGGGGGAGCGGATCGTGAACTCCAAACGCACCCGCATCGCCATCATCGGCGCGGGACGGGTGGGTGTCAGCCTGGCGGAGGACTTGTTAAACAATGCGGCCTCCGTCTACATTCCCATGTGCTTTGTGGATATCAACCGGGAAAAGGTTGGCCGGGATATTCACGACATTCCCGTCCTGGCGGAAAGCGGCGCAACCCTGGCCCATATGAAGGATATGGAAATTCAGGAGGTGGTGTTCGCCATCCCCAATATGGATGACGAGACCAAAAAGAATCTGTTCCAGATCTATCATGCCGCCGGATTTAAGGTGAAGATTTATGACTATCCCACCATGCAGATCGCCGGTGCCAAACGGCATCTGCGGGAATTTGACATTGAGGATCTGCTGTTCCGGAAGCCCGTTTATGTGATGGACAGCAAAACCAGCGCCTATTACCGGGACAAAGTGGTGCTCATCACCGGCGGGGGCGGCTCCATCGGCGCGGAGCTCTGCCGCCAAATTTCCAAAATGAAGCCCAGGCGGCTGATTATTTTGGATGTCTATGAAAACTGCGCCTATGACATCCAGCAGGAGCTGAAAATCATCCATCCGGATCTGGATTTGCAGGTGGAGATCGTCAGCATTACCAACAAGGTGGGCGTGGAACGGGTGTTCCGGAAGTACCATCCGGAAATCGTCATCAACGCCGCCGCCCATAAGCATGTGCCGCTGATGGAGAATAACTGCATCGAGGCGGTGGAGAACAATGTGTTCGGCACCCTGAATGTGGTGCAGTGCTGTGAGCAATTCGGCACCGAGCGGTTTATGATGGTCAGCACCGACAAGGCGGTGAATCCCACAAATGTGATGGGGGCCACCAAGCGGCTTTGCGAAATGATCGTCCAGGCCTACAGCATCGACGGCAAGGTCAAGTACAGCGCTACCCGCTTCGGCAATGTGCTGGGCTCCGCCGGTTCCGTGATACCGCTATTCAAGCGGCAGATCGCGGCAGGCGGCCCCATTACCCTGACGGATAGACGGATCACCCGGTATTTCATGACCATTCCCGAGGCCACCCAGCTGGTGCTGGCCAGCGGCGCCATGGCAAAAAACGGAGAGCTCTTTGTGCTGGATATGGGTAAGCCCGTGCACATTCTGGACCTGGCGGAGAGTATGATCCGCCTGTCCGGGGCCCAGGGCATCAAAATCGTGGAAACCGGTCTGCGGCCCGGAGAAAAGCTCTACGAGGAGCTGCTGGTGAAAACCGAGGAGCTGGACAAAACTGACAATGAGCTGATCTTTATCGAGCGGGATGAGCCTGTGACCATGGAGGAGCTGGAGGAAAAGCTGGCGCTTCTTCGTCAGGCCATTGCCACCGATGAGGAGGAGACGGTGCGCGCCGCCCTGAAGCAGGCGGTGCCCACCTACAAATCCGCCCAGGAGCAGAGCAGCTGCGTCCTTACCGGTTGATTTTCTGAATCATCAACGTCCTGAAAACTGCCGAACCGGTGGTTTTCGGGACGTTTCCATTTTGTTCACAGGGATTTTCTTTTCAATTGAGGAAAAAGTGGGAATACTTTCTTTATCAATCTTTTTGTAAAGGAGTATGGAACTTGAATGGGAAAATCAGAACGACCCTGCTGAGCGCGGCAGGGGCCATGCTTTCGGCGGTGGTCATCCGCAGAAGCATTTCCGGTGCCTTTGACCGGAATATGGTGGGCACGGCCCTGGATCGGGAGGAACCAAAAGCCATGCAGAAGCTCAAAGAGCGGCTCAAGGGGGAAGCTGTGGAGGATGAAGAGGTGATGGCGCTTTGTCGGCAGATGCAGCAGCGCCTGGAGCAAAGCCCCCATGAGACGGTGGATATTACCGGCTATGACGGAACGCCCCTGGTGGGGCATCTGTTCCGGGCGGAGGGGGAGAAGCGGGTCATTCTGGCCATGCACGGCTGGCGCTCCTGCTGGGCCAGGGATTTTGGTCCGGTGGCGGATTTCTTTCGGGAGAACGACTGCACTGTGCTCTATGCCCAGCAGCGGGGCCAGGGGGAGAGCGGCGGGGACTATATGGGCTTTGGCATGATTGAGCGGTTCGACTGCCTGGAATGGATCAAATGGCTCAATGACAATGGCTTTGGCGGCAGAAAGATCTACCTGGCGGGAATCTCTATGGGTGCCACCACGGTGCTGATGACGGCGGGATTTCCGGAGCTGCCGGAAAATGTGGCGGGGGTGCTGGCGGACTGCGGCTTTACCTCAGCCAAGGCGGAGTGGAAATACATCAGCGAGAACAATCTGCGTATCCCCTATGACCGCCGGGGGAAGCATGTGGATGCGCTCTGCCGCAAGCGCATTGAGCTGAGCTCCGATGCCTACACCACCCTGGATGCCATGAAAACCTGCCGGGTGCCCATCCTCTTTGTCCACGGGGAGGCGGATACCTTTGTCCCGGTGGAGATGACGCTGCAAAACTATGAAGCCTGCCAATCTCCCAAAAAGCTGCTGCTTGTCCCAGGGGCTAACCACGGTATGAGCTATTTTCTGGACCGGAACCGCTATGAAGCCGCGGTAAAACAGTTCTTCCAAGAGCAGGAAAATACAAACTAGCCGCTTGATAAAAGTCGCCCTTTGTGCTAAAATAACAAAAACAAAAGGAGTGATGGCAATGCAGGATATCGGAATGCAGTTTCATATTCACTGTGTGGCGGGGGATGTGGGGCGCTATGTCTTTCTGCCCGGTGACCCGGGGCGGTGCCAGCAAATCGCTTCTTATTTTGACGATCCGGTGCACATCGGCATGAACCGGGAGTACAATGTCTACACCGGCACCCTGTTGGGGGAGAAGGTGTCTGTCTGCTCCACCGGCATCGGCGGGCCCTCAGCCTCCATTGCCATGGAGGAGCTGGCGGCCATCGGCGCGGATACCTTTATCCGGGTGGGCACCTGCGGCGGCATCGATTTGGAGGTGGAGCCGGGGGATGTGGTGGTGGCCAGCGGCGCCATCCGCTATGAGCATACGTCACTGGAATATGCCCCCATTGAGTTCCCCGCCGTGCCGGATTTTGAGGTCACTGCCGCATTAAAGGCGGCGGGGGAGGCCCTGGGCTATCGCACCCATGTGGGCGTGGTGCAGTGTAAGGATTCCTTCTATGGCCAGCACAATCCGGAAAAATCCCCGGTGTATTACGACCTGCTGCAAAAGTGGGAGAGCTGGAAGCGGCTGGGGGTTAAGGCCAGCGAAATGGAGTCTGCCGCATTGTTTGTGGTGGCCTCCGCCCTGCATGTCCGCTGCGGCAGCTGCTTCCACGCAGTTTGGAACCAGGAGCGGGAAAAGGCTGGGATGTTCATGAAGATGACCGAGGATACCACCGGGGCGATCCGGGTGGGCATTGAAGCCATGAAGCGGCTGATTGCTGCCGACAAGCAAAAATAAAAAATGCGGCTCGAAAGAGCCACATTTTTTTGAATATGGGATCAAGGGTCAGTCCTCCGCGTAGCTGACGAAGCCAAGGGTGCGGTAGTCCAGGTACACCCGTTTGTCCGGGGTCCTGCCCATGGTCACCCGGCGGCATTCCACCTCCCAGACGGGATTCCCTTCAAGGAAAGTCTTTTTGATTTCAAACACATGGTTCCAGCTGCGGCCCTCCATGGCTTCCGCCTCTCCCCGGGTGAAGCTGATCACCTCGGTGCGTCGAAAATGAAAGGTGGGAAACGCGTTGCGTAGGAACGCTTCAAAAAGGGTTTCGGCGTCCAGAACGCTGCCTTGATAGAACGTTCTACGAATCATTGCACCGTAATCTTCCATGGTAATTCCTCCTTGTGGAATGGTACGGAAATCGCTGAGGCGGTTATCCTGGGTTCACTATAGCGGAAAATGTAGGTTATGTCAATAACTACGGACAAAATTGATATAATTTTATGCAAAATAACGAAAACTATGGAGGCATTGCAGTGAATCAGAAAAGGAAATCCTCCGCCTCGGTGGTGGCTCTGGGCGGTGTGCTTGCCGCGCTGGCCGTTGTGATCATGAGCCTGGGCGGGTTGATTCCCGTTGCCACCTATATCAGCCCCATGCTCTGCGCCATTGTGCTCCAGGTGGTGCTGCTACAATGCGGTGTCCGGATTGCCTGGGCCTGGTATGGGGCGGTGGCGATTTTGGCGGTGCTGCTGTCGGCGGATAAGGAAGCGGCGGCGGTGTTCGTATTTCTGGGCTACTATCCCATTGTCAAGCCCAGGCTGGATGAAACCCGGCCCGCCTGGCTGTGGAAAGGCCTGCTGTTCAACGGCAGCATCGGGGTGATGTATGTTTTGCTGCTCCGGCTCTTCGGCATGGGGGAGCTGGGGGAGGAATTTGAGGAATTCGGCCTGGTGATGCTGCTGGTGCTGCTGCTCATGGGCAATGTGACCTTTTTCCTGCTGGACAAGCTGCTGGGGATGCGAAAATTCCGGAGGAGGGTGTTTTAGCGTGGAAAGATGCTGGCAGCTCTATCTGCTCCGCTGCGGCGACGGCACCCTTTACACCGGAATCGCGCTGGACGCGGAGAAGCGCCTTTTGATGCACCGCAGCGGCATGGGGGCAAAGTACACCCGTGGCCGGGGGCCCCTGGAGCTGGTGTACACCGAAACCTGCCCCAGCCATTCCCACGCCCTGAAGCGGGAGCTGGAGGTGAAGGCCATGACACGGGAGGAGAAGGAGCGGTTGATTCAGCTCTCTGCACATACAGAATGATTTTCTGCATATTATCAGCCAAATGATGGCAGAGATCCGGATACCCATGGAAACGGAGCTGCTCTTTGCCGGTTTCTCAATGGAAGTCGATCCGTAAAAGAAATAAATCACAGGGGCTGTTTGGGCTCCGATAACAGAAAGGAAGGCAACTTTATGAACTACCGTCAATTTGGCAACACCGGGGAGAAGATTTCCGCCCTGGGCTTTGGCTGCATGCGTTTTCCGGAATACGAAAAGGACGGCAAAAAGTATGTGGATACCGACAAGGTGGATGAAATGCTGGCAAAAGCCTATGAGCGGGGGGTCAACTATTTCGACACCGCACCCTACTACTGCAACGGAGGCAGCGAGGCAGCCCTGGGCCATGGCGTGAAGCAATTCCGGGATAAGATCCTGCTTTCCACCAAATTCCCAACGGAGGTAGCGAAAAGAAACGGGGATTACCGCCGCCAGCTGGAAAGCAGCCTGGAAAAATTGGGTACCGACTACATCGATTTCTACCACTTCTGGGGTATCGACAAGGAAATCTATGACGGCATTATGCTGAAGCAGAACCTTTTGGAGGATGCCCGAAAGGCCAAGGAGGAGGGCCTGATCCGGCACATCAGCTTCTCCTTCCACGACGATCCCTCCGTCATCAAGTACATCATCGATACCTCTGAGGAAAGAGGTGTGCCTATGGAGAGTATGCTCTGCCAGTACAATCTGCTGGATCGGAGCAATGAAAAAATGATGGCCTATGCCCGTTCCAAGGGCCTGGGCACCGTGGCCATGGGGCCGGTGGGCGGCGGACGGCTGGCGGCCCCCACGGAGCTCTATTCCAAGCTCACAGGCGGCGCCTCCATCCCAACCTACGAGCTGGCCTTTAAATTCGTTCTGGGCAATCCCGACCTTTGCTGTGCCCTGTCCGGCATGGAGAATACGGACATGGTGGAAAAGAACACCGCTCTGGCCTCCGGCAGCGTCTCTTTCTCCCAGGAGGAGTGGAAGAAGCTGGGCGATGCCATGGAGGACCTGAAAAAATTCAGCGACCTGTACTGCACCGGCTGCAAATACTGCCAGCCCTGCCCGGCGGGGATCGTGATTCCGGAGATTTTCAACATGTACACCTACTATAATGTGTATGGGCTCAAGGAACACGCCGGGAAGCTGTTCGACAAGTATGTGGAGAAAGGCGGAAAGCTCTCCGATGCCTGCCTGGACTGCGGCAGGTGTGAGCAAAAATGCCCCCAGCACCTGAAGATCCGGGAGAATCTGAAAATGGTGGAGGCTATTTTTAAAAAGTAAAAGGCCGGATGGCTTCCCCGGCAATCAGGAGAAAGAAATGCACAATCATAATCCGCTCAGTTGCAGGCAAGCTGCGCTGAGCGGATTTCTTTAAAAATGCCATGATTCATCCCTTGAAGTTGAAAAAAGAATGTGATATCATAATCAAAATAAAATAAGGGATTGTGGGCTTATCATGATGGGATCGGCCGCAATGCTTTGGACAAGGCGGCTTTGACAGGGAGAACGGGCCCGCCGGAGCCGTGAAAAAAACGTCACAAGAAAATGAGGTTTAGACATGAAAAAGATTATGCTTGTATTTGGTACCAGACCCGAGGCGATCAAAATGTGCCCCCTGGTGAAAGAATTGAAAAAACGTCCGGGACTGGAAACGGTAGTCTGTGTCACCGGGCAGCACCGGCAGATGCTGGATGGGGTAATGCAGGCCTTCCAGGTGACTGCGGACTATGATTTGAACATCATGCGGGAAAAACAGACCCTCTTCGATGTGACCACCGCAGTGCTTCAGAACATGAAAGGTGTGCTGGAGCAGGAAAAGCCGGATGTGGTGCTGGTTCATGGGGATACCACCACAGCCTGTGCCGCAGCACTGGCCTGCTTCTATCTGCAAATCCCGGTGGGGCATGTGGAGGCGGGGCTGCGTACCTACAATCTCTACAGCCCATTCCCGGAGGAAATGAACCGCCGCTTTATCGGAATTGTGGCAAAATACCATTTCGCCCCCACCCAGGCGGCTAAGGAGCATCTGCTTTCCGAGCGGACAGACCCCAGCGCCATCTTTGTCACCGGCAATACCGCCATCGACGCCATGGGCTACACGGTGCGGCCCACCTATTCCCATCCGGAGCTGGACTGGGCTTCGGATTCCCGCTTGATCCTCATCACCGCCCACCGGAGGGAAAACCTGGGGCAGCCCATGGCCCAGATGTTCCGGGCCATTCGCCGGATCACCGAGGAATTTCCCGATGTGAAGGCCATTTATCCCGTCCATCTCAACCCTGCCGTCCGCAGCTGTGCGGCGGAATATCTGGGGGACTGTGACCGGATTCACCTCATCGAACCGCTGGATGTGCTGGATTTCCACAATTTCCTCAACCGGTGCTATCTGGTGCTTACCGACAGCGGCGGCATTCAGGAGGAGGCGCCTGGGCTGGGAAAGCCTGTGCTGGTGATGCGGGACACCACCGAACGGCCCGAGGGAATTGCCGCCGGGACCCTGAAGCTCACCGGCACCCAGGAGGAATCCATCTACCGGCATTTCCGGCTGCTGCTGACGGACCGGGAGGAATACGGGAAAATGGCCCACGCGTCCAACCCCTATGGCGATGGCCACGCCTGCCAGCGCATTGCCGATGTGCTGGAATTTGGGAGCTGCAAGGAGGAGAAATGGAATGCATAATTCCATCCTTTACATTGTGGTGCCCTGCTATAACGAGGAAAAGGTGCTGCCCATTACCGCACCCATGTTCCTGGGTGAGATCAACACCATGGTGGAGTCTGGGAAGATTTCTCCCGACAGCCGGGTGCTGTTCGTCAACGACGGCTCCAAGGACAAAACCTGGGAGATCATTCAGTCCCTTGCAAAGCAGGATCCCCATTACATCGGCATCTGCCAGAGCCGGAACCGGGGGCACCAGAATGCGGTGCTGGCCGGGCTGATGGAGGCAAAGGATCGTTGCGACATCACCATTTCCATCGACTGCGACTGCCAGGATGACATCAGCGCCATGGAGCGGATGGTGGATGAATACCACGACGGCTGCGAGGTCGTCTATGGTGTTCGCAGCCGGAGGGACACGGATACCTTTTTCAAGCGCTTCACCGCCGAAAGCTTTTACCATCTGCTGAAATGGATGGGGGGTGAGGTGGTGTTCAACCACGCGGACTACCGGCTGATTTCCAACCGAGTGCTTCAGGAGCTGGCCAATTTCAGGGAGGTGAACATCTTCCTCCGGGGCATGGTGCCTCTGGTGGGCTTCAAGAGCACCAGCGTCTACTATGCCAGAACGGAGCGCCTGGCAGGGGAGAGCCATTATCCCCTGAAAAAGATGCTGATGCTGGCCTTCGATGGCATCACCAGCCTTTCCGTCAAGCCCATCCGGCTGATTACCTCATTGGGACTGATCGTGGCCTTTTTGAGCTTCCTTGGAATTATCTGGGCGGTGGTTGGCAATTTCACCGGCAGCACTGTTCCCGGCTGGGCCAGTACCACCTGTATTCTGTGCTTCCTGGGTGGAATCCAGCTGCTGTCTTTGGGCGTCATCGGAGAATATGTGGGAAAAATCTACATGGAAACCAAGGCCCGCCCCCGGTATATTATCAGTGAGCGTACTTATGAGCTCCCGGAGGAAGCAAGGCAAAAAGAATCCAAGCCCTCTGCTGCACAGGAATAATACAGTTTTTTTGGAGAAATTGGAATTTGACGGGGAGGCCCCGTCAAATTCCAATTTTGTGTGGTTCATGCAGAAAGCTTTCTATCATCAGAGCCGGGTCCTGCCGGCTCTTTTTTCTTTCCGATTGACAAGTGGGAAAGAATCGCCCATAATGAAGCGGAAGAGGTGAAAAATATGTATCGAATTTTTGTTGTGGAGGATGACGAGGGCATTGCCCGGGGAGTGGAGCAGAAAATTCGCTCCTGGGGAATGGAAGCGGTCACGGCGGTGAATTTTCAGAACATTCCCGCGGAGTTTGCCGCCTGTCAGCCCCATCTGGTGCTTATGGACATTGGACTGCCCTTTATGAACGGCTACCACTGGTGCAGCGAGCTTCGCCGGGTGTCCAAGGTTCCCATCATCTTTTTGTCCTCCGCCTCGGACAATATGAACATCATCATGGCCATGAACATGGGGGCCGACGATTTCATTCCCAAGCCCTTTGACGGCAATGTGCTCATTGCCAAAATTCAGGCCCTGCTTCGCCGGGCTTATTCCTTTGGGGAAAGCAGTCCGGTTCTGGAGCATCGGGGGGCTCTGCTGAACACCGGTGACAACAGCCTGAGCTATGGGGGGAAACGGATTGCCCTGTCGAAAAACGAATACCGGATCCTGCTGGTGCTGATGAAGAACAAGGGAAAGGTGGTCAGCCGGGAGAAGCTGATGGAGGCGCTGTGGCAGACCGATGAATTCGTGGATGAAAACGCATTGACGGTAAATGTGGGCCGGCTGCGGAAAAAGCTGGAGGCGGCAGGACTGGCAGATTACATTGAAACCAAATTCGGCGTGGGCTACCTGGTGGGGGGAGACGGATGAGAAATTATTTGCGGCAGCGGCGAAAGTGGCTTTTGCTGCTACTGTGCTGCGCCCTGGTGTTCGGAATTTGCTTCCGGCTCTATCATCTGCCGGTGGCGGCAGCGCTGTATCCCAGCGGGCTTTGTGGGGCTCTGACGCTGGGGTGGTTTTGGGTGGACTACCGAAAGCTCCGGGAAAAGAAGCGTCGGCTTGCATACCTGGCATCCCTGCCGGATGATTTGCCCCAGCGGCTGGAGGGGGAGCCCGGCAGCCTGGACGAGGCGTATGGAGAAATCATTGAAAATCTGCACCGGCGGGAGCAGTCCCTCCTCCAGGAGCAGCTGCGCCGGGAGGCGGACGAAAAGGATTACTACACCACCTGGGTCCATCAAATCAAAACGCCCATCGCCTCCATGCAGCTCATGCTGGAAAATGAGGATTCCTCCCTCAGCCGGAAGCTGGGAGAGGAGCTGCAGCGGGTGGAGCAGTATGCCCAGATGGCTCTGAGCTATCAGCGGGTGGACAGCGTGGAAACGGACTATGTGTTCCGCAGCTGCAATGTGGATGCGCTGGTGCGCTCTGCGGTGCGGAAATTCGCGGGGCAGTTCATCCGCAAGGGCATCCGGCTGGATTACACGCCGATGGATTACCGGGCAGTCACCGATGAAAAATGGCTGTCCTTTGTGGTGGAGCAGCTGCTGTCCAACGCCTTGAAATACACCCGGCAGGGAAGCGTGGCCATTTATATGGAGCAGGGCTGCCTATGCATCCGGGATACGGGAATCGGCATTGCACCGGAGGATCTTCCCCGGATTTTTGACCGGGGCTACACCGGCTGCAACGGCCGGGCAGACAAAAAGGCCACCGGGCTGGGGCTGTATCTCTGCCGCCGGATCTGCAAAAATCTGGGCCATGGCATCCGCGCCGAATCGATTCCGGGGAAGGGTACTTTGATGCGTCTGGATCTAAACCAAGCCAAAGGCCCGCTGGAATAGCAACACAAATGTGACAGTTTTGTTCGTTTTGCCGCAGGAGTTGTAAGAACAATCGCGGGAGAGAAAAGCCAAATGCCGCTATAATAAAGCCATCAAAGGAAAGGAAGCGATGAACATGAAAAAAATCAATCAGCTGTTATGCCTTGCGGCATTCATCGTCATCACCTTGGTGGTATGGAAAAACGAAAGAAAGAAGACGGCAGAATATGAGCTTGTTAACGGTTGAACATCTGAAAAAGGTATACACCTCCCGCTTCGGCGGACACAGCGTGGAGGCTCTGCGGGATGTAAACTTCTCTGTGGAGCAGGGAGAATATGTGGCCATTATGGGCGAATCCGGCTCCGGAAAGACCACGCTTTTGAACATCCTGGCGGCGCTGGATAGGCCCACTGCCGGAACGGTGCTGCTGGAGGATATGGACATCACCAAAATCCGGGAAAAGGACATGGCGGATTTCCGGCGGGACAATCTGGGCTTTGTGTTCCAGGAGTTCAATCTGCTGGATACCTTCAATTTGGAGGACAATATCTACCTGCCCATGGTGCTGGCGGGAATTCCCCATCCGCAGATGAAGGATGCGCTGACCCCCATTGCCAGAGAATTGGGGATTTCTCAGCTGCTGAAGAAATACCCCTATGAGGTCTCCGGCGGACAGAAACAGCGGGCGGCGGTGGCCAGGGCACTGATGATGAAGCCGAAAATCATCCTGGCCGACGAGCCCACCGGCGCTCTGGATTCCAAATCCACCGACGAGCTGCTGCGGCTGTTCTCTCAGATTCACCGGGGCGGCCAGACGGTGCTCATGGTCACCCACTCCGTCAAGGCGGCCAGCTGTGCCGACCGGGTGCTGTTCATCAAGGACGGCCAGGTATTCCACCAGCTCTACCGGGGCGGCTGCACCAATGAGCAGCTCTACCAGAAGATTTCCGACACCCTCACCATGCTCCAGACGGGAGGCGAGGAGGCTTGAAAATCGCTCTGTACCTCCGGCTGGCTCTGTCCGGCATCCGAAAAAACAAGAAGCTGTATTTTCCCTATCTGCTCACCTGCATTGGCATGGTGACGATGTCCCACATTTTGCAGTCCCTCAGCTACTCCCCGACGCTGCACATGATGCGCGGCGGCAGCCAGATGGAGTTTATTCTCTCCCTGGGGAAAGTGGTGGTAGCGGTGTTCGCGGGACTCTTCCTGCTGTATACCAACTCCTTTTTGATTCGCAGGAGGAACAAGGAGTTCGGCCTCTATAACGTTTTGGGCATGGATAAAACCGCCCTGAGCTGGGTGATCTTCTGGGAGAATATCCTCGTGGCGATGCTTGGCCTGAGTGTTGGCCTGCTTCTGGGCATCGGCCTGTATAAGATTGCGGAGCTGGCCCTCGTGAACATTATCCATGGCAGCGTGGACTACTCCTTCACCGTCTCTCCGGAAGCAATCAAATTCACCCTCTGCATCTTCCTCCCGATTTTTGCTCTTTTGATGGTGAAATCCGTTTGGCAGGTTCGCCGGGCAAAGCCTTTGGAGCTGCTGAAAAGTGAAAACGCCGGAGAAAAGCCACCCAGGGCCAATTATCTGCTGGGGCTTGCCGGTGCGGTCATTCTGGCGGGAGCTTATTATCTGTCCGTTTCCAGCTCCAATGCCATGGCTGCCTTTACCTGGTTCTTTGTGGCGGTGATCATGGTGATTGTGGCCACCTATCTTCTGATGATCTCCGGCAGTGTGGCAGCGTGCCGTCTGCTGCAGAAGAATACAAAATACTACTATCAGAAGCAGCACTTTGTCTCCGTTTCCTCCATGGCCTACCGGATGAAACGCAACGGCGCGGGGCTGGCCTCCATCTGCGTGCTGTCCACCATGGTTCTGGTGATGATCTCCTCCACCTCCAGCCTGTACATTGGCATGGAGGAATCCATTCAGACAAGGTACCCCCACGACAGCGGCTTTGCCGTGGACATGGAGCGGCTGGAATACATGGACGAGGCCCACGTCTCCCAAGTCCGGGAGCAATTTGAAAAGCTGTTCCTGGAAAAGAACGTGGAGCCTAAGAATGTGGAGCAGTACCGCTATGCTACCATTGCCGGAGTTCTGAATGGGAACGAAATCAATCCGGATGCCTCCAACGCCACTTTCTCCACCCTGGACTACAGCATTCTCCGGCAGGTTTTCTTCGTTCCTGTGGAGGACTATAATGCCATAAAAGGCACGGACCTTATCCTGGAGCCGGGGCAGGCCATGGTGGGCTGTCTCCGCTGCAGCTATGAGGATTCCAGCTTCCGGCTGGGAGAGCTGGAGCTGGAAATCGTGGGACAGCTGCCGGAGCATATGGACACCGGGGAGGCCATCGTATCCGTGACGCCCTCCATGACCCTGGTGGTGTCGGACTTGTCCGAGCTGGAACCGCTGGATTCTCTGGCGGATTACAAGGGCCGGAAAATGCTGAACACCTGCTATTACTACGGCTGTGACTTCGACCTGCCGGATGCAGAAATCATTGAATTGCACGATCAGCAGAAGCAGGCCATCATGCAGGTGGCGTTTTTGGGAAAGAACCACGGCTACGGCTGGGTTGACGAATGCCCCGCCCAGGAGCGGTCGGGTTTCTACATCACCTATGGCGGCCTGTTCTTCATCGGCATTATGCTCAGCGGCGTGTTTATTGCCGCGGCGGCGCTGATCATTTATTACAAGCAGGTCAGCGAGGGCTATGAGGATCAGTCCCGGTTCGCCATCATGCGAAAGGTGGGCATGACCCATTCGGACATCAAACGGAGCATCAACTCTCAAGTGCTCACCGTGTTCTTCGCGCCGCTGCTCATGGCGGGGGCGCATCTGGCTTTCGCGTTTCCTATGGTGTGGCAGCTGCTGCAAATGTTCAATCTGCGGAATCTAAAGCTGGTCATCCTCACCAACATTGGCGCGTTTTTAGTGTTCTGCCTGTTTTATGTGGTGATCTATCAATTCACCGCCGGTGCCTATTACGGCATCGTCAGTGGAAATGAAAAGAAATAGAAATACCGCCGCAGTTCACGCTGCGGCGGCTTTCCGTATATGGACAAATTGGAATTTACCGGGTTGCTGAGATGGGGCGATAAACGATTATTTTTTTGTGCCTTTTTTCAGCCCCAATCCTACAAGCATCAGGATGGGGAAAACGACGGCAAGCAATATGCCCTTTTTCAGATCGCCCCCAAGGATGCTGGAAATGGCCCCCACATAGGTAGGGCCACCGGAGCAGCCCACATCGCCGCCCAAGGCCAGTAGAGCAAACAGCGCCGTGCCTCCTCTGGGCAGAGCGGCGGATGCCATGGAGAAGGTGCCGGGCCAGAAGATGCCCACCGAGAAACCGCAGATGCCGCAGGCAAGCAGGCTCATTGCCGGAATGGGACAAAGGGAAATCACAAGATAGGAGCCAAGGCACAGAAGAGCACAGCCGAAGATGCATTTTTCCAGGGGCAGCTTGTCCCCCAGCTTGCCATAGATGGCTCGGGAGGTGCCCATCAAAATGGCAAAGAGCATGGGCCCCATGAGATCACCCAGGGTTTTGCTCACCCCCAGGCCCTGCTCGGCAAAGGTGGAGGCCCACTGGCTCACCGCCTGCTCGCAGGCACCGGCGCAAATCATCAGCAGCATGAGAATCCAGAACAGCTTGTTTTTAAAAAGCTGCGTCAAGGTCATGCCGGTTTCTCCCTCTTTGATCAGGCTGGCAATGGGCACCCGGGAGAATACGAAGAGATTCGCAAGGGGAATGACCGACCACAGGCAGGCTATTATCCGCCAGCGGGAGATGCCGAAAAGGGCGAAAAAGGCGGTGGAAATCAGCACCACGCCCACATGCCCCCAGCAATAAAAGGAGTGCAGCAGACTCATGGCGGCTTCCTTGTTGGAGGTGGGGCAGGATTCCATCACCGGACTCACCAGAACCTCCAGCAGCCCGCCGCCGATGGCATAGAGCACCACGGAGAGGAGAATGCCCACATAGGGGTTCGGCAGCGCATCCGGCAGGAAAGCCAGCAGCAAAAGACCCAATGCAGCGCAGCCGTGGGCAATCATCAGGGAGAGCCGGTAGCCAATCCGATCCACAAAGGCCACACTGAGTAAATCCACCAAAAGCTGGACACCGAAATTCAGCGTTACCAGGAAAGTGATCTGAATCAAGGGAATGCCAAAGGAATCGTGAAAGGTCAAAAACAGCAAGGGAACGAAATTGTTGACAATGGCCTGAACAATGTAGCCCACAAAGCAGGCATAGACGGTGCGCTGGTATTTCTGCTCCATAAAAACGTCCTTTCTTTTTTCTGTCAGTAAAAATGTATCACAGAAAAAGGAAATTGCAAGACCATTTTCCGAAAAATAGGAACGGTAAATTGGAATTTGGCGAGGAGGCCCCGCAGCCAATTCGTTACGAACCTTGGGCAATCAACCCACAACTCCTGGGCCCCTCGACCGGTACTGCCACGGTAAATAAGAATTTGGCGCTTAGCCCCCGCAGCCAATTCGTTACGAACCTTGGGCAATCAACCCACAACTCCTGGGCCCCTCGACCGGTACTGCCGCTGTAAATCAGAATTTGGCGGGGAGGCCCTGCGGCCAATTCGTTACGAACCTTGGGCAGTCAACCCACAACTCCTGGGCCCCTCGACCGGTACTGCCGCTGTAAATCAGAATTTGGCGCTTAGCCCCTGCGGCCAATGCGTTACGAACCTTGGGCAGTCAACCCACAACTTCTGGGCCCCTCGACCGGTACTGCCACGGTAAATTGGAATTCGTAGAGGAGATGCTTCGCAGGGGGCAGGACCCGCTCTACGAAGCGCCAGATTCCAATCTGTCAATTTGATAAGATTTGTCAGAAGAACAAAAAAATGAGGACAGAAATGTCCCCATCATAGCAGAAAAACCAATTGACAAAATTGGCTTTGTCATATAGAATAGATACCTATAGTGTGGTATTGTGCCTTACTGCGGATTTCTTATCCAACATGGTTATTTTACCACAGACGGTGGCGGCTGTCAAGTGGCAAGTTCACACGAAGTGACAACTGTTCCCGGCGTATCAAATAGGCAACACATTTCGGAAGAAAGGCTGTGATGATCCATATGGCAATGGTCAAGGACGTAAAGTTCGGTAAGACCATGCGTAAGTCCTACGCAAAGTATGAAGAGATCCTGGAGATTCCCAATATGCTGAAAATCCAGAAAGACTCCTACCAGTGGTTCCTGGACGAGGGCCTTCGTGAGGTTTTCAAGGATGTGGGTACGATTACCGATTTCTCCGGTAAGCTGGAGCTTTCTTTCCTGGATTACACCATGGAAGACAAGCCCAAGTACACCATCGAGGAATGCAAGGAACGGGACACCACCTACGCAAAGCCCATCAAGGTGCGGATTCGTCTGCGTAACACGGAGACGGACGAAATCAAAGAGCAGGAAATCTTCATGGGTGATTTCCCGGTGATGACCAATGGCGGCACCTTCGTGATCAACGGTGCGGAGCGGGTCATCATCTCCCAGATCGTCCGCAGCCCCGGTATGTACTACGGTCATGAGGTGGATAAGGCCGATCAGCATACCTACACCGCCACTGTGATTCCCTATCGCGGCGCCTGGCTGGAGTATGAGACCGACAACGCCAATGTGTTCTGGGTTCGCATCGACAAGAACCGGAAGCTGCCCATCACCAGCCTGATCCGCGCCCTGGGCGTGAGCACCGACGAGCAGATCAAGGAGATGTTCGGCGAGGACGAGCGGATTCTGGCCACCCTGGAAAAGGATCCCTGCAAGACCAAGGAGGATTCCCTGCTGGAAATCTACCGCCGTCTGCGTCCCGGTGAGCCTCCCACGGTGGAGACGGCCACTGCCCACCTGGAAGGACTGCTGTTCGACGCCCACCGCTATGATGTCTCCAAGGTGGGCCGCTATAAATTCAATAAGAAGATGGACATCTGGAGCCGCCTTTCCGGCCAGGAAGCTGCGGAGCCCATTGCCGATCCCATCACCGGTGAGATCCTGGTGATGCCCGGTGAGTTCATCTCCCGGGCCCAGGCCCATGCGCTCAGCGCCAAGGGTGTCAACGAGGCGGTGGTTCGCATCGGTGACTCCAAGGTCAAGGTCTTCTCCAACAATATGGTGGATATGGCCGGCTTTGTGGACTTCGACCCCAAGCAGTACGGCATCAAGGAGAAGGTGCGCTTCCCCGTCCTGCGGGAAATGCTGGAAACCGTCCCGGAGGGCGGTTGGAAAGAGGCCATTGAAGAGCGGATGGACGACCTGATCCCCAAGCACATCATTGTGGACGACATCATGGCCTCCATCAACTACCTGAACTGCGTGGCCATGGGCATCGGCACCCCCGATGATATCGACCATTTGGGCAACCGCCGGCTGCGCTGCGTGGGCGAGCTGCTGCAGAATCAGTTCCGGATCGGCTTCAGCCGCCTGGACCGGGTCATCCGGGAGCGGATGACCGTGCAGGATCTGGATTCCGTCACCCCCCAGAGCCTGATCAACATCCGGCCCGTCACCGCCGTCATCAAGGAATTCTTCGGCTCCTCCCCTCTGTCTCAGTTCATGGACCAGAATAACCCCCTGGCAGAGCTGACCCACAAGCGCCGTCTGTCCGCCCTGGGCCCCGGCGGCTTAAGCCGTGACCGGGCTTCCTTTGATGTCCGGGATATTCACTACACCCACTACGGCCGTATGTGTCCCATCGAGACCCCTGAAGGCCCCAACATCGGCCTGATCAACTACCTGGCAACCTTTGCCAAGATCAATGAGTACGGCTTCATAGAGGCGCCCTACCGCAAGGTGGATAAGGCCACCGGCTTTGTCACCAAAGAGGTGGAGTATATGACCGCCGACGTGGAGGACGATTACTACGTGGGCCAGGCCAACGAGCCCCTGGATGAAAACGGCTGCCTGGCCAACGCC
>JAXECZ010000081.1:0-4895 GCA_034104845.1 Faecousia sp.
TTTCCGGCGGTTTCTTCCGCCTCCATCTCTTTTAGAAGCTTTTGATCCTGCTTGGAGGATAGATCCAGCTTTTCGTACATATCCGGCCTGCGCTCCCTTGTGCGGCGCAGAGACTGCTTTCTGCGCCACTGGCGCACCTTCTCATGGTTGCCGGAGGTGAGAATCTCCGGAATGGCTCTGCCGTGCCAGACTGCCGGGCGGGTATACTGGGGATATTCCAGAAGCCCGTTAAAATGGCTTTCATCCTCAAAGCACTCCGGATCGGCAAGGACACCGGGCACCATGCGGCACACCGCGTCCGTCACCGCCATGGCGGCAATCTCCCCGCCGGTGAGGACAAAATCGCCAAGAGAAATTTCCTCGTCCACGCATTCGTCAATGAACCGTTGGTCGATGCCCTCATAGTGGCCGCAGACAAGAATCAGGTTGTCCATTTTGCTTAAGCGGATGGCGTCCGCCTGCCGGAAGGTGTGGCCGCAGGGGGACAGGTAGATGGTGTGCACCGCCCCGGCGGCCTCGTCGCAGACGGCCTCCCAGCAGCGGTATAAGGGGTCGGCCTGCATGATGGCGCCCCGGCCGCCGCCGTAGGGATAGTCGTCCACCTGATTCTGCTTGCTGGTGGTGTAGTCCCGAATCTGGTGGGCTTCGATTTGAATGAAGCCCCGTTCCTGGGCTCTTCCCAGAATGCTTTCGGAGAGCACATCCCCCAGGGCATCCGGGAAAAGGGTCAAAATGTCAATTCTCATCGCTTCGCATACCCTCGATGACGGTTACTTCCATGCGGTTTGCTTCCAGGTCGGTGGCGTGTACAAAGGCTTTCACAGCGGGGATCAGATATTCATGCTCCCCTTTTACCACATACACCTGGTTGCCGGGGTAATCCAGCACATCCTCCAGCTTTCCCAGCAGAACCCCCTGGGCATACACTTCCATCCCAAGAAGCTCAGCGGCGAAGATCACGCCCTCTGCCATGTCCTCCCGGTATAGCTCCACGATTTTCCCACGCATGGCCTGGGCAGCCTCCATGGTGTCGATGCCCGAAACCTTTAAAAGATTACAGGTTTTCTGCACCCGGCAGCTTTCGATTTTGTATTCCTTTCCCGCAATGCGGCAGCGGCCAAATGCACACAGATCCTCCGGGGAATCCAGCCAGGTCAACACCTTCATTTCCCCCCGGACGCCGTGGGTGGTGACAATTTCACCGGCTTCAATAAATGGGAGTTTCATTGGCAGCAGCTCCTTTTTCTTATAAGAAACGAAAATGCGTGACGAATAACGCCACGCATAGCCGTTTAATCCACGATTTCGACCGTGACCTTCTCGCCGGTGCGCTGGGCAACAGTCTTGATAATGGTTCGGATCTCTTTTGCAATCCGTCCCTGGCGGCCGATCACTTTGCCCATGTCACCCTCGGCAACATGGAGCTCCAGGACTCTTCCTTCCTCGTCGGTCACTTCTTCCACAGTGACAGCATCCGGATTGTCCACCAGGTTTTTTGCCATATACAGCAAAAGTTCCTTCATTGTGTGACTCCTTCGAGGAAATTACAGAACGCCGGCGTTCTTCAGCAGGCCGCGAACGGTATCCGTGGGCTGTGCACCGTTTTTGATCCAGTTCTGAGCCTTTTCGGCATTCACGGTGATGGTAGCGGGCTCGGTGAGGGGATTGTAAGTGCCGATCTCTTCGATGCAGCGGCCATCACGGGGAGAACGGGAATCGGCCACAACGATACGGTAGTAAGGAGCCTTCTTCGCGCCCATTCTTCTCAGTCTGATTTTAACCATGAGAGTTTCACCTCCATTAATAATCTTTCTTGGATATATCGCAAAGCAAATTGCTTTCAGCGAACGTTGGTTACATGCCGGGGAAGCCGCCGAAGCCGCCAAATCCCCGCATCCGCTTGAGCTTCTTCCCCATGCTGGGGGCGGAGAACTGCTTGATCATTTTCCGCATCTGCTCAAAGGATTTCAGCAGCCGGTTCACATCCTCCACCTTTACCCCCGCGCCGGAAGCGATCCGCTTTTTGCGGCTGGCGCCGATGATCTCGGGCTTCTCCCGTTCCTTGGGAGTCATGGAGAGGATGATGGCCTCGGTGTGGGCCATGGCCTTTTCGTCCAGCTTCACACCCTTGAGGTTGGCCCCGCCGGGCATCTGGGCAAGCAGCTCTTCCATGGAGCCCATGGACTTCATCTGAACCATCTGGTCGTAAAAATCCTGGAGGGTAAACCGGTTGGATTTCAGTTTGGCTTCCATTTCGGCAGCCTTTTTGGCATCGTAGGCCTTTTCCGCCTTTTCGATCAGGGTGAGCACATCGCCCATGCCCAGGATACGGCTGGCCATCCGGTCGGGATGGAACGCCTCGATATCCTCCAGCTTCTCGCCGATGCCGGAGAATTTGATGGGCTTTCCGGTGACGGCACGAACAGAGAGGGCCGCGCCGCCTCTGGCATCGCCGTCCAGCTTGCTGAGCATCACGGAGTCGATGTCCAGCCACTCGTTAAAGGTCTGGGCGGCATTTACGGCGTCCTGACCGGTCATGGCGTCCACCACCAGCATGATCTCGCTGGGCTTCACGGCGGATTTGATGTTTTTTAACTCCTCCATCAGCTGCTCATCCACATGGAGCCGTCCGGCGGTATCCAGGAACACCATGTCGTAGCCGCGCTGGCGGGCATAGAGCAGGGCTTCCTTGGCGGTGTCCACCGGGTTCTGGCTGCCCCGCTCAAAGACGGGAATGCCCAGCTTTTCGCCGCAGACCTTTAGCTGCTGGATGGCGGCGGGGCGGTAGATGTCGCAGGCCACCAGCAGCGGGTTTCTCCCCTGCCGCTTCATCAGTCCTGCCAGCTTGCTGCCGTTGGTGGTTTTACCGGCGCCCTGGAGGCCGACCAGCATCACCACGGTGGGCCCATTGGGATTGAATGTGATATGCTTGGTATCCGAGCCCATGAGCTTAACGAGCTCTTCGTTGACGATTTTCACAATCATCTGTGCGGGGGTCAGGGATTCCAGAACGTCGGCGCCAATGCACCGCTCGGTGACGGATTTGGTAAAATCCTTGCAGACCTTGTAGCTGACATCTGCTTCCAGCAGTGCCATCCGGATCTCCCGCATGGCCTCCTTCACATCAGCCTCTTTCAGCCGTCCTTTGCCGCGAAGCTTTTTGAAGGTGTTATTGATTTTTTCCGTTAAGCCTTCAAATGCCATAATTTACTCCTCAAGTCCCTGGATTGCCTGGATAATGGAACCGGCCAGGGAAGAAACCCTCTCGTCGGGATAGGAGGCAAGCTCCTTTGCGGCGGAAAGGATCTGCTTCGCGGCCCTGCGCGCCTGCAATGCCCTGCGGACAAAGCCGGTTTTTTCTTCCATATTTCGCAGAAGCGCTTCCGCCCGGCTCAGGTTGTCGAACACGCCCTGACGGCTGACCCCCAGCTCCTGGGCGATCTCCCCCAGGGAAAGGTCCTGATTATAACGCAGATCCAGGCAGGCCCTCTGGCGCTCGGTGAGCAAATCGCCGTAATAATCAAACAGCAGGGTCATTTCCAGCGCTTCCATGTTTGCCTCCTGGCTGTCAAGGATTTCTGCTTGACATCATGGGGTATTCTACACCACATTTCCGGCTTTGTCAAGTGTTTTTCCTTGACAAGCAGATTTTCCTTGACAAGCAGAATTTCCTGTGTATCCGCTTTCTTGGGCGCTTATATTCCGAAGGATTTCGTCCACATTTCGCCTGCCGTATACAATTCTCAGAACATAGACCTTTTTCTTCGCCGGGGATGGCAGATAGTACATGATATAGTTTCCAACCATCTTTCTCCGGATCCGGGTATCGGGCAGATACTCATTGACCACCAACGAACCACTCTCCGGAAAGGAGCGGGTTTCGTCAATGGCCATCTGCAATTTGTCAGCAAAGTCTGATGCCGCTTTTGGATTTGCCAGCTCCACGGCGATATATCCGATGATGCTGTCCAAATCAGCCTCCGCTTTTTGGGTCAGCAGACAGCTCCATTCAGATGCCATACTTTTTCCTCACGCTGCTCAGTGCGGTCACAGCGTCAATGGTTCGCCCGGCCTTCACATCCTCCAGGCCGTCAATGACCGCTTTCGCCTCATATACCTTCTGCATGGTGCGTTCATAGTAATCAATATCCATGACAACAAGACGCCCATACCCGTTTTTCGTCACATAAACAGGTCCGTTTTCCTCTGCACAGCGGCGCTCGACCTCTACGGTATTTTTCAGCTCCCGCATTGGAATGATCTGCATGGATGTCGCCTCCTTTCTTGTGGCTTTATTTTACCCTTAATATAGCCACAAGTCAAGAAAAAAATGCCCGTCTCCCACTCTCCGTTTCCCGTCTCTTTATTTCACCCGATACCATCTGGATATTTCTTCCGTTTTCAGAAATCCCAGCCCTTCGTAAAGCCGAATTGCCTTTTGATTGGTGGAGGCGACCTCCAGAGTGATGGTCTGCTGGGGGAGCAGCGATTGCATGGCCCTGCACACCCGCTCCCCTGCCCCGGAACTTACAGATGCCAGCGCTTTCAGCTTGTCCTCCACCAGCCAGCCGATGCCCAACAGCTCCCCGGCATTGTGAATGAAGTAAGCGCCGCCGGATTTCAGAATTTTTTCTTCATCCCCAGCCTCCAACGTGGAGGCGTTGTCCACCCGCCGCATTTTCTGATTGTAAACCTCTCTCCACCGGGAAACCGTAGCTTCCGTCACCGGGAACATGGAGGGAATCTCCTCTTCACTGAGAAACAGGCAGCCCTTCATCTGATAGATGCTGGTGTGCAGCGGATACCGCTCCAGACAGGCATCCCCGGAGGCATAGATCCGCTCCGCCCCGCAGGCGGCGCAAAAGCCGATGCATTCTTCCAGCAGCAGCTCCGGC
>JAXECZ010000082.1:0-5606 GCA_034104845.1 Faecousia sp.
CTCCTACGTCAACGGCGTGGCCGCCATCCACACCCAGATCCTGAAGGACGACTGCTTTAAGGACTGGTACCACATGTTCCCCCAGCGGTTCCAGAACAAGACCAACGGTGTCACCCCCCGGCGCTGGCTGGGCCTGTGCAACCCGGAGCTGACCCAGCTGATCAAGTATCGGGTGGGCGGCGACTTCCTGAAGGACATGGACAAGCTGGCAAAGCTCAAGCCCATGATCGACGACGATATGGTTTGCCAGTTCAACACTGTGAAGCGTACCAAGAAGGAACAGCTGTGCAAGATCATTGCCGAAAAAGAGGATGTGCAGCTGAACCCGGATTTCATCTTCGATGTGCAGGTGAAGCGGCTGCATGAGTACAAGCGGCAGCTGATGAATGCTCTGTCCATTGTGGATATCTACTTCCGGCTGAAAAACGGCGAGCTGCCCAATTTCCAGCCCACCGCCTTTATCTTTGGCGCCAAGTCCGCCCCCGGCTACGCCCGGGCCAAGGCCATCATCCGCTACATCAACCGGCTGGCCCGGATGATCAACAACGACCCCGCCGTGGCGGATAAGCTGAAGGTGGTCTTCGTTCAGAACTACAACTGCTCCTACGCCGAGCATATCATCCCCGCCGCCGATATCTCCGAGCAGATCTCCCCTGCGGGCACTGAGGCCTCCGGCACCGGCAACATGAAGCTGATGCTGAACGGCGCCGTGACCCTGGGCACCCTGGACGGCGCCAATGTGGAGATCGCCCAGGAGGCTGGCATGGAGAACGAGTATATCTTCGGTCACACCGTGGAGCAGCTCAACGCCTGCAAGGACAGCTATGTGGCTCGGGATATCTACAACAGCAATCCCTACCTGCATCGTGCCATCGACACCCTGGTGGACGGCACCGTGCCCACCGACGATGCCCAGCGGGAGCTGTACCATGCCCTGCTGGATGGCGCTTCCTGGCATAAGGCAGACCACTATTTCGTTCTGCTGGACTACGCTTCCTATATCGAAACCAAGCTGAAGGTCAACGCCGACTACGCCGACCGGCTGGACTTCGGCCGCAAGTGCCTGATGAACATCGCCAGCGGCGCCAAGTTCTCCTCCGACCGGACCATCCGCCAGTACGCCGAGGAAATCTGGCACATCCAGCCCACCCAGTATTGATCCGATTTGAAACGCTCTTCCGGACTGCCCTGAAAACGGGCAGTCCGTTTTTCCTGAGTCCGTATGACAAGGGAACAGCCGGAACAAATCGGCGCATGGTGGGGCATATGGATGGAACGGCTCTGCTTCTGTACGTTTCTGGTATAATTTCACAAATTATCAAGATTTCTTTTGACAAATAAGATACGGCCCTTTATAATATACGGTGACTACCCGAAAACCAGCCACCGAGAAACTTTACAAAAAGGACGGAACGCAATATGTATAAAATCGTTCGTAAAAAGGAACTGAACTCTGCGGTTACCATGATGGACATCGAAGCGCCTTTTGTTGCCAAAAAGGCAAAGGCCGGTCAGTTTATCATTTTCCGTGTAGATGAGCAGGGCGAGCGGGTGCCTCTGACCATTGCCGGCTGCGACCGGGAAAAGGGCACCGTGACCATCATCTTTCAGAAAGTGGGCTTCTCTACCAATGCCCTGGGCGCTCTGAACGAGGGCGACTACATCCGGGATTTTGTGGGCCCCCTGGGGCGTCCCACCGATGTGGAAAATAAGAAGCGGGTCTGCGTGGTTGGCGGCGGCGTGGGCTGCGCCATTGCTCTGCCCGCTGCCAAGGCTTTCCTGGAGGCTGGCGCCATTGTGGATGTGATCATTGGCTTCCGCACCAAGGATATCGTCATCCTGGAGGAGGAGTTTAGAGCTGCCTCCACCAACCTGTACCTGATGACCGACGACGGCTCCTACGGCGAAAAGGGCTTCGGCACCGTGAAGCTGCAGCAGCTGCTGGAGAGCGGCATCCAGTACGACGAGGTGCTGGCCATCGGACCTGTTCCCATGATGAAATTCGTGTGTAAGACCACCGAGCCCTTCGGTGTGCATACCGTAGTGTCCCTGAACCCCATCATGGTGGACGGCACCGGTATGTGCGGCGGCTGCCGGGTCACTGTGGGCGGCGAGACCAAGTTTGCCTGCGTGGACGGCCCCGAATTCGACGGTCACAAGGTGGACTTTGCCGAGCTCATGAGCCGCAACGGCATCTACCGTGAGCGGGAGGCAGAGATTGCCAAGGACCACGTCTGCCGCATGGAAGCCATGGGCAAGGCCCTGATCAAATAAGGAGGATACGGAAATGGCGAATATGACTCTCACCAAAACGCCCATGCCCGAGCAGGAGCCCCAGGTTCGTGCCCGGAACTTCAAAGAGGTTGCCCTGGGCTACACCCCCGAAATGGCCAAGGAAGAGGCCGGACGCTGCCTGAACTGCAAGAATCCCAAGTGCGTGGAAGGTTGCCCCGTGAATGTGCGGATTCCCGAATTCATCGCCAAGGTGGCTGAGGGCGACTTCAAGGCCGCCTATGAGATCATCACCTCCACCAATGCCCTGCCTGCCCTCAGCGGCCGTGTCTGCCCCCAGGAGACCCAGTGCGAAGCCCGCTGCGTCCGGGGTATCAAGGGTGAGCCCGTGGCCATCGGACGGCTGGAGCGGTTTGTGGCCGACTGGTACCGGGAAAATGTGAACGCCATGCCCGAGAAAACCCAGTCCAACGGCAAGAAGGTTGCGGTGGTTGGTTCCGGCCCTGCCGGTCTGACCTGCGCCTCCGACCTGGCGAAGAAAGGCTACCAGGTCACTCTGTTCGAGGCCCTGCACACCGCCGGCGGTGTTCTGGTCTATGGCATTCCCGAGTTCCGTCTGCCCAAGGCCATCGTGGCCAACGAGGTGAGCAAGCTGGAAGCCCAGGGGGTTGAGATCATGACCAACATGGTCATCGGCCGGGTGCTCACCATCGACGAGCTGTTTGAGATGGGCTATCAGGCGGTGTTTGTGGGCTCCGGTGCCGGTCTGCCCATGTTTATGAACATCCCCGGCGAGTCCCTCAAGGGTGTGCTCTCCGCCAACGAATATCTGACCCGTACTAACCTGATGAAGGCCTATGATGAAAACTCCGACACCCCCATCATCCAGTCCAAGGCTGTGGCTGTGGTGGGCGGCGGCAACGTGGCCATGGACGGTGCCCGCTGCGCTATGCGTCTGGGCGCGGAGCATGTGTACATCGTCTACCGCCGGGGTGAGGCCGAAATGCCCGCCCGGAAAGAGGAGCAGCACCACGCCAAGGAAGAGGGCATTGAGTTCAAGACCCTGTGCAACCCCGTGGAGATCATCGGCGACGAGAATGGCCGGGTCTGCGGCATGAAGTGCATCCGTATGGAGCTGGGCGAGCCCGACGCCTCCGGACGCCGCCGTCCCGTGGAGGTTCCCGGCAGCGAGTTTGTGTTGGATGTGGATACCGTCATCATGGCCCTGGGCACCAGCCCCAACCCCCTGATTCGTTCCACCACTCCCGGCCTGGACACCAACCGCAAGGGCTGCCTGGTGGTGGACGAGCAGGCGATGACTACCCGCGAAGGCGTCTTCGCCGGCGGCGACGCAGTTACCGGTGCTGCCACGGTCATCCTGGCCATGGGCGCCGGTAAGAAGGGCGCTGCTGCCATCGATGCCTACCTGAGCAAATAAGATGCCTGCCTGAGCAAATAGCTGTATCCCCCTGCCCCGTCGATTGGGCAGGGGGATTGTCGTTTTCAGATTCAGCAGCCCATGACAAGCAAAAGGGAAAACCATAGCATACAGGATAAAAAACACCGCCGGTTTAGCAGGGAGCCATAAGACAGTGAAATATGCAAAAAGCGTGCCACGAAGAAAGTCACGCCTTTTGCCTTAGGAGGATAGCTGCAAAGCGGCGCAAGGGATACAATTCCTTGTTCGGAACGCAGCGACGCAAAACACCCCGGACATTCAGGTGTCCGGGGTGTTCCGTCTCACAGAGCGCACATACGGGGATTACCCGTATAGAAGTGCGCCCTTGTATCTGTTCGACAAATCGGAATTTGTTTAACTTCTTAAATGCTTTTTCTTTACAAACATAGAATTTTCTTATGCTCCTGTTCTATTTTACAACTACAGTGTGGACAATATTCTTCACTATTTATAGGTAAAACCATTAATGATTTGCCACAGAATGGACAGTGATTTTTGATTACAATTTTGATTAGTCTATTATAAGTTATGCCACTTCAATTTTTGCGAATATCATCCAACCAGTAATACATGAAATTAAAATAACTATTACTAAAAACACCGGTACTCCTGCAAATTGCTCTAAATAATTTGAATGAACTCAATATTATGCTTTCTTCTCCTTAAATGACTTTAGAAAGATCACCCATCCAAAGATCAACAGATTCATTACCAGTGCCACGGGAATATCTCTCCAGTGGATTTGCTGATTCTGAATTACATCCGCAGAGTACGTTCCTGAAAAAATTACCACCATGCTATTATTCAGAAAATGAATAATTATCGGAACCCAAATATTCTGGGTTTTCATATAAGTATATGCCATAAAAATCCCCAGTGAAATACAGATAACAAACTGGCTTGCCAGAGCCGCCAGCCCCATATCCGGCGTAGTGTAATAGAAGAAGTCTATTGGCAGATGCCATACAGCCCACACACAGCCCAAAAGGATCACGCCACCTTTTAGGCCAAATTTCTTCTGAAGAAGAGGCTGAAGATAATATCTCCATCCGTATTCTTCTCCAAAGAATACCACTACTGACAGGAAAAAGTTTACCAAAACAATAAAAAATATGATCCAGGTAGTAGGATTTGCCATTATTTTGCCAAATTCAGAAAGCTGGCCACTCAGAGCGCTGGCAATCACACATCTGAGAAAATATAATCCAATAAACAACAGGATCATACGAACAGATGTATTCCAATGGTCACTGTTCAGTCCATAGGCTCTGCGCTTTTCTTCACCGGATTGCAGAAGAAGAATCCAGAAAATTACGCTGCCACCTATCATAACGTATTCCATGATCGGTGCCCACTGAGAATACGGTATGCTCATCTGATCTCTATTTTGGGGAGCCAAAACAGAAGCCGCCGCGCAGATAACCAGCACCGCCGTGAGCGCTATAAAGAATATGTAAAAAGCCGTTGGAAGATTTTTATCTCCCTTTTTGGTAATTAAATAAGCCATCATCACACCTGCTGCTGGATACAGCATCTGCGCCTTTGGAAAAGCGCTGAGATCAAGACCTTTTCCATAGCCATACCACATCAGAAGTCCCATTACATATGTGATTCCGTATGCTATAATCACATAGATCAAAAGCTGTTTTTTCTCTGTTTGCATAAATTTCATAATTCCTTATAACTTCCGATTTTTCATTTGATTACATATAAGGCACCTCGCCAAACTGAAAGTTATCAGTGATTCTCTTGTGTGCCTTTTGCTTCTGCTTTAAGCGATTTGATTTCTTCCAAGATAAGTTCCGTACAAACAACGATCAGACCTGCAAGAAGAACGATTCCGCCATAAATCGGATAGATAAAGGACTCTTGGACACCGCCGCCAATGATACCAGATAAGAACTGCCATACACCA
>JAXECZ010000008.1:0-3778 GCA_034104845.1 Faecousia sp.
TGACTCTTAATCAGTGGGTCCCCGGTTCGAGTCCGTGAAGGTGCACCAATGGCCCGTTGGTCAAGTGGTTAAGACAGAGGCCTCTCACGCCTTTAACATCGGTTCGAATCCGGTACGGGTCACCAAAAGAGATATAAGGTAAAAGATATAAGATAAGATTTGTAGTTAGAATCCCAAAAGGATTTTGACATAAAGATGATGGGTCAACCCCATCGAAAAAGTTGGTATTGATTGCGATGAGGGTCCACCTGTTCCCATCCCGAACACAGAAGTTAAGCTCATTCGCGCCGACAATACTTGCAGGGTGACTTGCCGGGAAGATAGGTAATGCCAACATAATGAAAAGTCTCGCCAATAGGCGGGGCTTTTTTTGTGCCGCTGCTGCAGCCTCGTCATGCAGAGTGGTTCCGCGCCATTGACATTTTTTCCCAAAACCACTATAATGGCCCTGAAAATAGAAAAAAAGAAGGAACCGCCCTTGTTTGCTTCCAATCATTTCATCTGGCTGGGCCTCTGCGGCCTGTGCATTCTTCTGGGCCTGCGGGTGGCCGAGAAAAAACGTTTCGCCGTGAAAACCGCCGGTATGGTGATGTCCGCCATTTGCATTGCCAGCGAGAGCTGTAAAATGATGACCCATATGCTTCCGTCTCCCCTGGGCGGCTATGCCCTGGACCCCAATGCTCTGCCGTTTCACCTGTGCTCCATGCAGATTTTCGTTGTTTTCTACATCACCTTTGCAAAAAGTTCTCCCACAAAGGATAAGGTCATCAGCTTCTTCGTTCCGACGGCGCTGCTGGGGGGAATCATGGCCATGCTGATTCCAACAGACGGGGTGGATTTCCGAGACCCTCTGGCATATCAGTGCTTTGTGTTCCATGCGGGCCTGGTCTGGCTGGCGCTGTACTTCATCCGGACAAAGCAGGTGGATATGGGATGCAGAGCCTATGGCCGGAATTTGCTTATCCTGCTGTGCCTGGTGGGAATCATGATTTATGTAAATGGAGCGTTCTTCTCCTATGGTACCAATTTTATGTTCCTCACCCGGCCTCCCATGGAAAATCTGCCCATCCTGAATCTGGATCATGGCTGGTATGTGTATGTACTCAGCCTTGCGGCGCTGGCTGTTGTGCTCATGACCTTAGTTCACTTTCCTTTTATGCTTGCGGAAAAAAGGAAGAAAACCGCAATTCTCTGAAAATCCTCTGAAAAAGAACGCTGCCTCCGGTCGAGGCAGCGTTTTTGTGAAGTTAGCCTTCCTTGGGAATGATGATGGCTGCGGCAATGTAGGCCAGGAAACCGCCTCCGGCGAAGCAGGCCAGCACCACAAAGCCCAGGCGTACCAGGGTGGGGTCAATGTTAAAATACTTTCCGATACCGCTGCATACGCCGCAGATCATCTTGCCGTTTTCCACACGGGTCAATCTCTTTTCCATTGTTTCGTCCTCCGTTTTCTAACGATAAGTTGTCGATTTAAAGATATTCGGTTTCGTTGGGCTTGGAAGAGGCTTCCTCCGCCGGGGCCGCCTCGGGTGCCTCAGGAATTTCGGATACCTGGGAAATCTCGGGCTCCGCTTCCGGAACTGCATCTACCACGTGCGCTTCCTCGGCTGCGTCGGCTTGCTGCGCCTCTGCTTTCTCCGCCGGCTTGGCAGCCTCCTGCTGCTTTTTTTCGAATTTTCCCACCGCATCCTGGAAATCCTTGCTCAGACTGTCCATGTGACGGCTGAAAACCATTCCGGCAGCTGTGATGTTCTTTTTCACGGTTTCGGAGATGCTGCCCATGTCATGCTCGGCAGCGAATTTTCCGGCTGCTTGCTGGAGCTCCCCAGAGCCCTCGGCCACAGTGTTGACAATGTCTTTCCCGAATTTTTTTGCCGCATCCAGCAGCGACTCGGCACTCCTGGCATCGGGCATTCGCTCTTTTACCCGCCGGTAGAAGGTGTTGGGCTTGAGATTCAGCTCAGCCATAGCCTGCCGGGCGGTGATTTCGCCGTTCTTCCAGCGCTCCAGGATGCTGTCGAACATCTCTTCGTCCACTTCAATGGGCTTGCGCCCCTTGGCCTTGCCGTCTTCTTTGGCGCATGTCTCGCCCTGCTTCCCCTTGGCGTCCAGCTGGGCTGCCTTTTTTAGAATATCCAGAGCAAAGCGGCCCTCATCGGTGCCGGTGTCCAGTTTCTCTTCCACGCTGCGGAACCGGATACCCCGCTCCTCCAGCCGCTCCAGCAGCGCCAGAAGACCGGCACTGTCCTTGGCAGCACATTCCAGCCGCTCCACAACCATGCAGTCGCCGGACTGAAGCTCTTCAAGGAGCTTTTCAAATCCGTTGGCAGCGCCGGGAGCATCCTCGCCGCCGTTGTGATAAATATAAGTCATAATATGCGCTCCTTTCTTGTTTGTGAGGCAAGTATACCATGGGTGTTTCAAAATGTCAATATGAAAATGCAATTATGACACAATATTTATAATAATGACACACTTGCTTATGAAACATATAGTTGATGTACTTTGGAGCCCAGTGGATATTTCCCCTGCACGCAGAATCCGCCATGACTCGACACCAAAAGACAGAGAAAAACAGTTGACAAACCACCAATGCTGTGATATAATATCCAAGCATTCACCGAGTGCATTCCACATCGCGGAGTAGAGCAGTTGGAAGCTCGTCGGGCTCATAACCCGGAGGTCGTAGGTTCGAGTCCTGCCTCCGCAACCAGCAAGTAGCACCGAAAAAGATATCGGTGCCAAAAACCCAAGAGCCGCAACGGTTCTTGGGTTTTTTCGTGCCATTTTTCAAGGTGGAATTCAAAAGATATCATTTCCCAAAAACGGCCTTTGGGGAGGACTTGAACTACCGACCCAGGCTTTCGGGGGCAGATTTTGCGGAATATTCCGCAAAATCTGCCCTTTTTTCGTTTCCCGGATTTGTTAAATGTTTGTGTCTTGGAGGTTGCGCATAAAAAGTATGCGCAACCTCCTTTTTGTATATCTGAAAACCTCTCGTTAAACGAGTGGTTCCAAAAAGCCTATGGCGATGAGTAAAAATCCCTGTTACAATAATTGAGCGGTCTGCCAACTGCAAAATTAAAGTAACAGGGAGGTACATTCATTATGGGAATGAATGACATCAATAGTTTATCACACACGAAGTGAAATTGCAAATACCATATCGTATTTGCAACACTCATCTGAATCACACACAGGCAAAGCGGATGTGACAGCTCCGGTTTCCTGTGTGTTTTCTATGTAACCGGTTGCCCGGAAGAAGTCATCATAATCTTCTTTCGAGCAACCTTTTATAAAGATGTGACAGTGACGCTCATCATTTTCATCGGTAATATAAATGCGCTCCACAAAGGTCTGTATCAGCGTTACAAGCACATCGGGTGCGGCATTTTCAGCATACTTCCCGAAGGAGAGCAGCCGTTCCTTGATTTCTTCAATATCACGGATAGCATACATCTGACTTTGTCTGCTGTCCTCTAACTTTTGGAGCAAAGTATCGGTTTCGGAAAGCTCATCGGTCAGCGCCTTCACATCCTCCTGAATAAACCGTTTCAGGCTGTCATCCGCCTCCCGAAGATTTTTTACCTGATTGGCTATTGCCGTTTCAAGCTGTGCCTTCTTCTTTCTAAGATCGGACAGCTCTTTTTCGTTCTGCGACGAGCTGAAAATATCGGACGCTTTCTGATTAAGTAGTTTTTCAAAGTATTCACTGTCCTCATCGGCAAGATGGGATAACTGCTTCACCACAAATTCATCGAGCAAAACGCCATCCACT
>JAXECZ010000011.1:0-26923 GCA_034104845.1 Faecousia sp.
TTCCACCAACGGCCTGCACGCCTTTGCCCATGCCGACGGCCACTTCCACCTGATGGGCTGCATGCTCTCCGCCGCCAGCTGCAACAAGTGGCTGTGCGACGAGATCCTGAAGACCAAGGATTACCCCGCCGAGCAGAAGGATATCACCGACGACAAGCTGGGCGCCAATCATGTCTATTTCCTGCCCTACCTGATGGGCGAGCGGAGCCCCATCAATGATACCAACGCCCGGGCCACCTTCCTGGGCATGACCATGGACTCCACCCGCTCCGACATGGTTCAGGCCGTGCTGGAGGGCGTGGCCTACGCCATCCGGGATTCCTTCGAGGTAGCCAAGAGCCTGGGAATCCGCATTGAGCGCTCCAAGGTCTGCGGCGGCGGTGCCAAGAGCCCCCTGTGGCGGAAGATCTTCGCCAACGTGCTGAACCTGCCCCTGGACATCCCCCAGACCGAGGAAGGCCCCGGCTACGGCGGTGCCATGCTGGCCATGGTGGGCTGCGGCCTGTACCCCAGCGTAAAGGCCTGCGCCGACGCCCTGGTTTCCGTCCGGGAAACCGTGGAGCCCGACCCTGAAATCGCTGCCCGGTACGAAAAGCAGTACCGGAACTTCAAGCAGATTTACCCCACACTCAAGGACCTGTTCGCCCGGTTCCAGGAGCAGTAATCCATCATCCCCCAAGTCCCGCCCCCAAAAAGGGCGGGATTTGTTTATATGGTTTGGGGAAAAATATATTGTTGTATATCGCGTCAGCCTTCGTAGTGGCCAAATTTCTATTTACCGCAGGAACTCCTGGCTGAAAAACACCATTTACCCCTTGACATGGTAGGTAAATTGTGGTATAACTCAATTACCCACCAGTATGGTAGGTGTATGACAGAAAACACAATCCGAAAGGAGCGCCTATAATGTCCAAAATCTACACCTCCGCTGACCAGCTGATCGGCCGTACTCCCCTGCTGGAGCTGACAAATATTGAGAAGAAATATAACCTCAAGGCACGTATCCTTGCCAAGGTGGAATATTTCAACCCCGCCGGTTCCGTAAAGGACCGGGTGGCCCTGAGCATGATCAACGATGCCGAGGAAGCCGGGATTCTGAAGCCCGACTCCACCATCATCGAGCCCACCAGCGGCAACACCGGCATCGGCCTGGCCTCCATCGCCGCCGCCCGGGGATATAAAATCATCATCGTCATGCCCGACACCATGAGTGTGGAGCGCCGACAGCTGATGAAGGCCTACGGAGCCCAGCTGGTGCTGACTCCCGGCGCCCAGGGCATGTCCGGCGCCATCGCCAAAGCGGAGGCGCTGGCCAAAGAAATTCCCGGCAGCTTCATTCCCTCCCAATTCACCAACCCCTCCAACCCCAAAGCCCATATGACCACCACCGGCCCGGAAATCTGGGAGGATACCGACGGGAACGTGGATTACTTTGTGGCAGGCGTAGGCACCGGCGGCACCGTCACCGGTGTGGGCCAGTTCCTGAAATCCAGGAACCCCAACGTGAAGGTGGTGGCCGTGGAGCCCGCCTCCTCCCCTGTTCTGTCCCAGGGTCACGGCGGCACCCACAAAATTCAGGGCATCGGCGCAGGCTTTGTGCCCAAGGTGCTGGACACCACTGTCTACGACGAGATCATCCCCATTGAAAACGAAGCCGCCTTCGCCTCCGGCAGGGAAGTGGGCCGCACCGAGGGCATCCTGGTGGGCATCTCCTCCGGCGCTGCCCTGGACGCGGCCATTCAGGTGGCCCAGCGGGAGGAAAACGAGGGCAAAACCATTGTGGTACTGCTGCCGGATACCGGCGACCGGTACCTGTCCAGTCCCATGTTTGCGGACTGAGCCATCAAAAAGGAGAACGCAATGATATACGCAGATAACGCCGCCACAACGAAAATGTGTCCGGCAGCCATTCAAGCCATGACAGAGTGCATGGTGCAAAACTACGGCAATCCCTCCAGCCTCTACTCCTTCGGCCAGCAGGCAAGAGAAGCCCTGGACGATGCCCGGGCAAGAATCGCCGCGTGTCTGGGCTGCACCCCCCGGGAGATCACCTTTACCTCAGGTGGCAGCGAGGCGGACAACCAGGCCATTTTTTCCGCCGCGAAGCTGGGAGAAAAGAAAGGCAAAAAGCACATCCTCTCCACCGCCTTTGAGCACCACGCCGTGCTCCACACCCTGGAAAAGCTCCAAAAGCAGGGCTTTGAAATCACGTTGCTGGATGTCCACGAAAACGGCATCGTCACTGCCCAGCAGGTGCGGGATGCCATCCGGGAGGACACCTGCCTGGTAACCGTGATGTTTGCCAACAACGAAATCGGCACCGTCCAGCCCATTGCCGAGATCGGGGCAGTGTGCCGGGAAAAGGGCGTGCTGTTCCACACCGACGCCGTCCAGGCCATGGGCCATGTGAAGGTAAACGTGGCGGAGCAGAACATCGACATGCTCTCCCTCTCCGCCCACAAATTCCATGGCCCCAAGGGCATCGGCGTGCTCTACGCCAAGCGGGGCATCCTGCTGGACAGCCTGATCAACGGCGGGGCCCAGGAGCGGGGCAAACGGGCGGGCACCGAGAATCTGCCTGCCATTGTGGGCATGACCGTGGCCCTGGAACAGGCTGTGGCATCCATTGACGACTATACCGCCCGGCTCACTCCCCTGCGGGACCGGCTGATTGCCGGCCTGGAGCAAATTCCCTACAGCGAACTCAACGGCGACCGGGAGCATCGCCTGCCCGGCACGGTGAACTTCTGCTTTGAAGGCATCGAAGGCGAATCCCTGCTGCTCCTGCTGGATGACAAGGGCATCTGTGCCTCCTCCGGTTCCGCCTGCACCTCCGGCAGCCTGGACCCCAGCCATGTGCTGCTGGCCATCGGCCGGCCCCACGAGGTGGCCCACGGCTCCCTGCGGCTGTCCCTGGGGGATGACATCACCGAAGAAGAAATCGACTACCTGATTCAGGCCGTTACCGATGTGGTTTCCTACCTTCGCGGCATCTCCCCCTTCTGGCGGGATCTGCAGACCGGCAAGCGGCCCCATGTATTTGCGAAATAGGAGGAGCATATGGCATTATACAGCGAAAAAGTCATGGACCATTTCCGCAATCCCCGGAATGTGGGCGTGCTTGAAAATCCCGACGGCGTGGGCGAGGTGGGAAATCCCGTCTGCGGCGACATTATGAAAATCTATCTGCAAATCGACAACGATATCATCACCGATGTGAAGTTCGAAACCTTCGGCTGCGGCAGTGCCATCGCCTCCAGCTCCATGGCCACGGAGATGATCAAGGGAAAGCCCATTTCGGAAGCGCTGAAGGTGACCAACAAAGCCGTCACCGAAGCCCTGGACGGACTGCCCCCCCACAAGCTCCACTGCTCCGTGCTGGCAGAGGAGGCAATCAAAAAGGCTCTGAAGGACTACTACGACCGCAATGGGCTGGACTATGACCACAGCCAGTTCCCCGACTGCGAAAGCTGCGGCCACTGTCACGCGGAGTAACCGGAGGGATGGCAATGATGATTTCCTCCCGGGGCCGCTATGCCCTGCGGGTGATGATCGATCTGGCGGAGCATGGTGACGGGACCTACCTCCCCATGAAGGAGGTAGCCCAGCGGCAGGACATTTCCCTGAAATATCTGGAAAAAATCCTGCCCCTGCTGGTGGCGGCAAAGCTGGTGGAGGGAATCCACGGCAAGGGCGGCGGCTACCGGCTGACAAGGCTCCCGGAGCACTACACCATGGGTGAAATCCTCCGGCTGACGGAGGGAGACCTTGCCCCGGTGGCCTGCCTGGAATGCAACGGGCAGTGCGCGCGCACCGCCGACTGCCGTACCCTTCCCATGTGGAGCGAGCTGAACCGTCGGATCAACGAATACCTGGACAGCGTCACCATTGCGGACCTGATGAAATAACAATCCCGGGAAGTCCTTTTCAAAGGATTTCCCGGGATTTATTTCGCAAGTATTTCGTAGGGCGGGGTCTTGACCCCGCCGATCAGGTAACGAAGCCTGCAAGGTTAGGAGAAATGAAGTCAAATGTCGGCTTTTTGACATTTTCCCGTGGTTATTCCAAAAAGTGTACCATTCAACGCACCATTCAAGAAATCCAACCGGGTCGGCGGGGTCAAGCCCCCGCCCTACGATATGGTGCATCAAATTCCAATTTGTCCGCCTGCAGGTTATTCCTCCGTGGAGGAATCCGCCGGTGCTTCCTTCGGTTCGGGGAGCTGGGGCTGGTTTTCGGCGTTTACAAAGCTCATCAGCTCCTCGCCGGTGATAGTTTCCTTCATCAGCAGGAACTCGGCAATCTCATCCAGCAGGGAGCGGTGCTCCGTCAGCAGCTTGACCGCCTGGGCATAAGACTGCTCCAGCAGCTCCTTGACCTCCTGGTCCACAATGGAGGCGGTGGACTGGGCGCAGTCCATATAAGCCTGGCCATCCAGGTACTGGTGCTCCACCGAAGCGGTGGTCATCAGCCCCAGCTGCTTGCCCATGCCGTACTGGCTGATCATGTTTCTTGCCAGGGCCGTAGCACGCTGCAGATCGTTGGAGGCGCCGGTGGTCTGCACACCGAACACCACCTGCTCCGCGGCACGGCCGCCCACCAGGGTGCGCAGCTCTCCCCGCAGCTCTTCGGCAGTGTTCAGGAACTTCTCCTCCTCGGGCATCTGCATGGTATAGCCCAAGGCGCCGGAGGTGTGGGGCACAATGGTGATTTTGGACACGGGCTGGGAATGCTTTTCCAGAGCGGCAATCAGGGCATGGCCCACCTCGTGGTAGGAAACCAGCCGCTTTTCCGTATCGGTCATCACGGTATTCTTCTTCTCGGTGCCGGCAATAACGGTTTCAAAGGAGACCATCAAATCCTCCTGATTCACCGTATGGCGGCCGTGGCGCACGGCCCGTAGGGCTGCCTCGTTCACCAGGTTTGCAAGATCCGCGCCCACGGCGCCGGCGGTGGCCTGGGCGATCTTCTTCAGGTCTACATCCTCGCTGAGCTTGATTTTCCGGGTGTGAACCTTCAGGGTATCCAGACGGCCCTGAAGATTGGGCCGGTCCACAATGATCCGGCGGTCGAACCGGCCGGGACGGAGCAGAGCCTTATCCAGAATTTCCGGTCTATTGGTGGCCGCGAGACATACAATGCCCTTGGAGGGCTCGAAGCCGTCGATCTCGTTGAGCAGCTGATTCAGGGTCTGCTCCTGCTCGGAGTTGTTGCCGTAGCGATTGTCCCGGGAGCGGCCCACCGCATCGATCTCATCTATAAAGATAATACAGGGGGCAACCTTGGCGGCCTGCTGGAACAGATCCCGCACCCGGCTGGCGCCCATGCCCACAAACATTTCCACGAAGTCGGAGCCGGAGATGGAGAAGAAGGGCACGCCCGCCTCGCCTGCCACAGCCTTGGCAAGCAGCGTCTTGCCGGTACCGGGGGAGCCCACCAGCAGGGCGCCCTTGGGGAGCTTGGCGCCGATGTCGGTGTACTTCTGGGGGTTGTGGAGGAAGTCGATGATCTCCACCAGGGATTCCTTGGCCTCGTCCTGACCGGCCACGTCCTTAAAGGTGACGCCGGTCTGCTTCTCCATATACATTTTGGCCTTGCTCTTGCCGAAGCCGCCCATCATCCCCTCGCCGCCCATGCGTTTGGTAATCATCCGCATAAACACGAACAAAATGGCAAAGGTGATGCAATAGGACAGGATCATCATCACCAGGGAATTGTCCTCGGTGATTTCTCTGGTCACCGTCACGCCCATGTCATGAAGCTTCTGCGACAGCTCCAGGGTATCGCCGCCGCTGGGCAGGCCGGTGTAGCAGGCCTTCTGACGGGTGGGGTCCTTGGCGGCCTCTTCCTTGGTCAGATACACGATCCGGTCATACCGGAATTCCACCTCGGCAAGCTGGTTTTTTTCCATAGCATCCAGGAAATCGCTGACGCTGGTCTCTGTATACTGGCTGCCGGAAACGGAGCCATAGATCCAGCTGATCAGCAGCACCAGCGCCAATGTGATGATGAGCGCTGTCCAGATGTTTCCCTTTGGCATATTGTCCATGGGATTTTTACTGTTTTTCGGATCCTTGGATTCAGAATTCATATGCTTATCGCCTCCCAGGGCTTTCTTCGTTTTTGCAGGTGGAGCCATCATAACACATTTTTTCGGTTTCGGCAATGAATGATTCTGTTTTTTTCCGTTAATTTTCTGTAAATATCCGGACTGCGGCGTAAAAATTTACATCCGTGTCCTGGAACAAAAAAACTATTGTAAATCTGTACAAAATCTGATATAATGCTTGGGATTATAATTATTTGTGCACACCGGTTTTGTGTGTACAGCGGAGGATTCCAACATGAACGAAAAGAAACGCCGCGGCGCAGCCCCTGCTGCCATAGAGGAAACAGAGGGCCAGCTGGAGGGCCGGAACGCCCTGCAGGAGGCGCTGAAAAGCGGCCGCACCGTGGACAAGGTTTTCATTGCCGACGGAGAGATCGACCGGGCTCTGCAGCGCCTGGCTGCCGAGGCCAAGCAGGCCGGAGCGGTGATCGTGCCGGTGGACCGGCGGAAGCTGGACGCCATGTCCTTTACCCGTGCCCATCAGGGTGTGATCGCCCTGGCCGCCGCCCACAGCTACTATTCCATTGACGATATTTTGCAGGAGGCCGCCGACCGGGGGCAGACTCCCCTGATCGTCATCTGTGATGAGCTGTCCGACCCCCACAATCTGGGGGCCATTCTCCGCAGCGCAGAGTGCGCCGGTGCCCACGGGGTGATCATCCCCAAGCGGCGCAGCGTGGGTCTAACCGCCACCGTGGCCAAGGCCTCCGCCGGTGCGGTGGAATATATGAAGGTGGCACGGGTGACCAACATCAGCGCCGCCATCGCGGAATTAAAGGAAAAGGGCGTATGGGTCTTCGGCACCGCCGCCGAGGGCTCCATCCCCATGTACAAAGCCGACCTCACCGGCCCAACTGCCATTGTCATCGGCAACGAGGGCGTGGGCATGAGCCAGCTGGTGCGGAAAAGCTGCGACGTGATGGTACACATTCCCATGAGGGGGAAGATCAGCTCCCTCAACGCCTCCGCTGCCGCCTCCATTCTGCTCTACGAAGCCCTGCGGCAGCGCCTTGGCTAATCAGGAGGATTTGATATGGATCACGAAAAGGATACAATGGATTTCAGCATGGACGATATCCTCCGTCAGCTCCAGGAGGCTACCCTGGAAAACGACGCCATGGATAACGCCCCGGAGAATAGCGAACCGGCTCCTGCTTCCCCTCAGGAGGAGCACTCCCCGGAGCCGCCCCAGCCGCCCACGGAGGCGGAGCCGGAGGAGATCGCCACCATGACCCTTTCCCTCTCGGAAGAGACGGACACGGCGGACACTTTGGAGTTTTTCCAGCTGGCATTCTCCCAGGTGGCACAGGAACCGGCGGACAGTCAGGACGCTCTGGGCAGCACCGATCCTCTGGGCGGCTTTGTCCCTGTGAAAGAATTTGCTTCTGAGGAGACCATCCCCGGCACCCAGGAGGACGTTCCCCCGCTGTTTGCGGAAAAATCCGCCTTTTCCCAGGAGGAGCAGGAGCCTGTCACGGCAGAGACAGCGCCCCATCCGGAACAGCCCGTGCAGGAGGACGAGGCCCTGCCCAACGAGGGGCCCAGAACCATCCCCTTGGATCGCAGCGCCAAGCTCCGGGATTTGAAGCGGAAGCTGGTGGCCGGCCCGGAGAAGCGGTACTACTCCCTCAGTGAGGTGGGCGTGGGACGGCTGCAGATCGGCATGATCCTCAATTTCATCATTCTGCTGCTGTGCGGCATTGCCATTCTTCTCGACTCCAGGGGCATGGTGCCCGCCAGCCGGAACAAGCTGCTGATTTTCAGTCAGGTGCTGGCGCTGATGGTCTCCGGCCTGCTGGGCTGCGGGCTGATGATGGACGGCATCGGCGATCTTTTCCATCTGCGCTATTCCCTCAACACCACCCTGGCCATCTCCTTTATCGCCTGTATGGCGGACGCCTGGTTCTGCCTGGATGAGCAGCGGGTGCCGTTCTGCGCCGCCTTCGTGCTGGAAATGTCCGCCGCCATGCTGGCCCGGTACCACAAGCACACCACGGAAATGGCCCAGCTGGACACCATGCGGAAGGCCACCAGCCTGACCAGCCTGGTGAAGGAGCCCCAGTTCTATGAAAAGCGGGCGGGCATCCTCCGGGGTCAGGGCGACGTGGAGGATTTTATGGAAACCTACAGCCGGGTCTCCGGGCCGGAGATCGTCCAGCGGGTCTATGCCTTTGTGGCGCTGCTTGCCTGCATCGGCATTGCGGTGCTCACCTACCTGCTCCACGGCACCAGCATGGCTGTGAAGATTTTCTCCACTTCTCTTTTGGTCTCCGTTCCCACCGGCTATTTTCTGGCCCTCACCCGTCCCGCTGCCCTGCTGGAGCGGCGGCTGCATATGGTGGGCGCGGTGATCTGCGGCTGGCAGGGCGTGAAAAAGCTCTGCGGCAAGGCAGTGATCCCCCTGCGGGATAAGGATCTCTTCCCCCGGGGCTCCACCAAGCTCAACGGCATTAAGTTCTATTCCGACCGGCCCAGCGCCCAGGTGGTGTCCTACGCTGCCTCCCTCATTTTCGCCGCCGGAGGAGGGCTGGTTCCCCTGTTCCGCAATCTCCTGGTCAGCCGCAGCGGCTCCGAGTATCCGGTGGAGGGCTTCCAGGACTATGGCCGCGGCGGCATTGGCGGCGAGGTGAACGGCGAGCCCGTGCTGCTGGGCAGCTCGGAATTCCTGCAGGAGATGGGGGTGGACATTCCCCAGGGCACCATGGTCAACCAGGCGGTTTATGTCTCCATCGACGGCCAGCTGGCGGCGGTGATCGCCATTTCCTATGCCAAGATGCGCTCCGCCTCTGCCGGATTGGTCTCCCTGTGCGGCTGCCGGAAGCTGAAAACCCTGCTGCTGGCCGGTGACTTTATGATGACCGACAGCTTCATCCGGGACAAATTCTCCATCCGCACCCGTCGGCTGATCCTGCCTCCCATGGAGGATCGGGCCGAGCTGGCTTCCCGGAAGGCGAACCCGGAATCGGATGTGCTGGCTCTGGTCACCCGGGATGATCTGGTGTCCACCGCCTATGCCATCACCGGAGCCATGTCCCTGCGGACCGCCTGCCGGGTGGGCACCATCATCGGCATTGCCGGTGGCATCGTTGGCATCATCATCATGCTCTCTTTGTCCTACCTGGGCTCCACGGAGCTGCTGAGCCCCGCCAGGGTCATCCTCTACCAGCTGGTTTGGATGATTCCCAGCCTGCTGGCAACCGAATGGACCAGAGTGGTTTAACCTTTCCCCATCATCCCCCGGGCCCTCCGCCCGGGGGATTTTTGATGCTGTCTTGTCAGCGCATCGGCCGAAAGGCTGTCCGTCCGGGGCCGCTGATTCACCAAATTCAGAGCTCCCTTTTTGTCGGATGTGCACAGAAAAGGAAATATCCCTAGGATAAAATATACAATTTTGCATTTTGACGAAAATAGGCATTGAAATCCGCATGGCGTTCGTGTATAATGTCCCTATTCGGGTGTCTGCAAGGCACACCGCCCCGAAAGGAGTTTTTCAACTATGTACACTGTCAACGCCATTCGCAATGTCTGCCTGCTGGGTCACAGCGGAAGCGGCAAGTCCGCTCTGGCAGAGAGTCTGCTTTACATGACCGGTGCCATCGACCGTATCGGCAAGAATGCCGACGGCAACACCGTTAGCGATTATGATCCCGAGGAGATTCGCCGCAACATTTCCATTTCCACCTCCGTGATTCCTCTGGAATACCACAATACCAAAATCAACCTGCTGGATACCCCCGGCGGCTTCGATTTCTCCGGTGCCGTGATGGAGGCCCTCCGTGCCGCCGACGCCGCCATTCTGGTGCTTTCTGCCAAAGACGGCATCACCGTGGGCTTTGAAAAGGCCTGGAAATACTGCGAAGAGCGGAATATGCCCCGGTTCATCTACATCTCCAAGGTGGACGAGGACAACTCCGACTACAACGCCACCTTCGAAGCCCTGCGGGAGCGCTACGGCAACAAGATCGCTCCTGTCATCGTGCCCATCTGGGGCAGCGACAAGAAAGTCACCGGCATCATCGATGTGCTGAACAAGCGGGCCTATGAGATGCAGAAGCTGAAGAGAGTGGAGATCCAGATTCCTGACGACAAGCTCTCCGTCATCGAAGAATTCAACGACGCCCTGAAAGAGGCAGTGGCCGAAACCGACGAGGCCCTTATGGACCGGTTCTTCGAGGGTGACGACTTCACCTACCGGGAAATGATTACCGGACTGCATCAGGGTGTGAGGGAGCTGAGCCTTTTCCCCGTGCTCTGCGGCTCCGGCGTCACCTGCCTGGGCTCTTTGATGCTGATGGATCACATCATCGAGCTGCTGCCCAACCCCGTGGAGGGCAACTACCACAAGGCCACCACCGCCGACGGCAAGGTGGAGGAATTCGTGGTGTCCCCCGGCGGCGTTCCCTCCGCTTTCGTCTGGAAGACCGTTTCCGACCAGTTTGGCAAGTATTCCTTTGTCAAGGTGCTCTCCGGTGAGATCACCTCCGACACCACCCTGGTCAACGCCCGCACCGGCGAAACCGAGAAGCTGGGCAGACTCTACACCATGTGCGGCAAGAAAAATACCGAGGTCAAGGTTCTCACCTGCGGCGATATCGGCGCCATCGGCAAGATGGACAAGGTAAAAACCGGCGATACGCTGTGCGACCCCAGAAAGGTGGTCAGCCTGAAGCAGATTCCTTATGCGGAAGCCTGCTACTCCATGGCCATTGCCCCCAAGGTTCGGGGCCAGGAGGAAAAGGTGGGCACCGGTCTGAACCGTCTGAACGAGGAGGATCCCTCCTTCACCACCTATATGAACCCCGAAACCAAGCAGCTGATCATCTCCGGCGCTGGCGATCAGCAGCTGGATGTGCTGGTTTCCAAGCTGAAAACCCGCTTCGGCGTGGATGCCGTGCTGAGTCCGGCGAAGGTCGCCTATCGGGAGCGGATCAAGAAAAAGGTGGAGGCCCACGGCCGTCACAAGAAGCAGACCGGCGGCTCCGGCCAGTTCGGTGATGTGTGGATTCGCTTTGAGCCCCAGGACGAGCAGGACGACATGATCTTCGCGGAAGAGGTCTTCGGCGGCTCCGTGCCCAGAAACTTCTATCCCGCCGTTGAAAAGGGCATCCAGGAAGCCGTTCAGAAAGGCCCCCTGGCCGGTTATCCCATGGTGGGGCTGAAGGCCGTGCTGTACGACGGCTCCTATCACCCTGTGGATTCCAATGAAATGGCCTTTAAGATGGCCGCAATTCTGGCATTTAAAGAGGCCATGCCCAACGCCATGCCCACCCTGCTGGAGCCCATCGGCTCACTGGCTGTCACCATTCCCGACAGCTACATGGGCGATGTTATCGGCGACCTGAACAAGCGCCGGGGCCGTGTCATGGGCATGAACCCCGCCGGAGACGGCAACACCGTTGTGGAGGCCGAGGTTCCCATGGCCGAGATGAGCAGCTACGCCATCGACCTGCGGGCCATGACCCAGGCAAGGGGCTCTTTCTCCCTGAAATTTGAGCGCTACGAGGAAGTGCCCAAGGCCAACCAAGCAAAGATCATTGCCGATGCCAAGGCAAACGAGGATTGATGGAACCATATTTCCGGGGCTGTGCCAAGCAGCCCCGGTTCTTTTTCCGAAACGGCAAATTGAAATACGGTCACAACGCAGGGTGAAAATTAAAGGTTTTTTAAGTTGCAAATTTCATACAGATGCTTTATAATGGATTCACAATATAAATCATTTTGTTTTTCGTGGTTTTTGCCACAGATTCGGAACATCAGGAGGAAAATGCCATGTCCAACAGAAAGAAATCTCGCCTGATTGCCCGGGTGCTTGCCCTTTTCCTGGCTGCCGCCGTTCTCTCCGGCTGCTCCAAGTCACCCGCCGCCGACCAGACCCCCACCGATCCCGTTCAAACCGTTCAAACCGTCCAGACCTCCCCCGCCGCCTCCGGTTCTCTGGCCCAGGTGGAATCCGAGGGCAGCCTCCAGTCCTGGGAGCTGAACGCCTCCGTCTGGAGCAGCAGCAACGGCGCCACCGTCACCCTCAGCGCCCAGCCCAGAGCCTACGAGAAAGGCCAAAGTGCTTCTTTCGTCGTCCGGCTGGATGGCAAGGAGATCGAAAACGTGTCCTGCACCTGGAACGGCAGCTACTACACCGCCTCCGTGGATCTGGAAGCCGCCGATGGCTACGAATACGAATGCGTCCTCTTCCCGCCCCAGGGGGTCGGGGAGCACTATACCCTCAGTGATGCCTATGATTCTCTGGTGTACATGAAGCGCAGCCTGGATGCCTACTGCAACCTTTATATCTCCGATTTTAAAGATGCCGATGGTAAATTCTCCGTCACCGCCGGCTGGGCCAGTGTGCAGCTTCCCCAGCTCACCACCGCCGGTACGGAAATCGGCTTCCAGAAGGCACAGCTCATCTTCTCCCTCAACGGAGAGACTGTGGAAACCCAGGACATTACTCTGCCCCAGGGCGAGGGCAAGGGCAGCTATGAATCCAGCCTGTCCAATATCAGCTTCACCATGCCGCAGATGGACGACGACTACCAGCTGGATCTGACCCTCGTCGTCACCCTGAGCAATGGAGAGGAGCTCACCGCCAACGGGGGCAGCTGGTTCTATAACAACGGCGAGCTGAAAATGGCCGCCGGCTAACCCGATACTTTTTCCCGCCACACTCAGATGGGTGTGGCGGTTTTTCCGGTTTTCCTGTCAATGTGTTTTTTTCACAAATTTCAGCAGACGCCGTGCTTTTTTATGTGAATACTATAAAAACCGAAAAAAATGCTTGTTTTGGGATTGATTTTATCCGGCTTTTGACATACAATATGAATCGTACGGATTTGCGTGCGGCCCTGGGCCGTGTGCCGCCGGGAGGTGAATTTCATGCTGAATATTGTTCTGGTCGAGCCTGAAATTCCCCAGAATTGCGGCAACATTGCCAGGACCTGTGCCGCCACCGGAAGCCGCCTGCATCTCATCCGCCCTCTGGGATTTGACATCTCCGAAAAAGCGGTGAAGCGGGCCGGGCTGGACTACTGGCACCTGGTAGAGGTGCTGGATTATCAGAGCCTGGAGGATTTCTTCTCTAAAAATCAGGTACAGCAGATGTGGTGCCTCTCCACCAAAGCGCCCCGGTGCTACACGGAGGCGGAATACCACGATGGCTGCTACCTGTTTTTCGGCAAAGAAACCAAGGGCCTGCCCGAAGCCTTTCTGGAAGCGCACCGGGATAGCTGCGTCCGAATTCCCATGCGAGAGCAGGCAAGGAGCCTGAACCTGAGCAACGCTGTGGCCATCACCACCTACGAGGCCCTGCGGCAGCTCTCTTTCCCCAATTTAAAGGATTTTGGAAAAATGAGGGATACCCTCTAACAAATTACTTATGGAGGTATTGTCATGAATTACAACAAGAAGTCCATTGAGGATATTGACGTATCCGGCAAGCGGGTGCTGTGCCGCTGCGATTTCAACGTCCCCACCAAGAACGGCAAGATCACTTCCGACAAGCGCATCGTTGCCGCCATGCCCACCATCGAATACCTGGTGAACCACGGTGCCAAGGTCATTCTCTGCTCCCACATGGGCAAGCCCAAGGGGGAATGGAAGCCTGAGCTGAGCCTGAAAGTGGTGGCCGAGCGGATCAGCGAGCTGCTGGGCAAGGAAGTCGTCATGGCTGCCGATGTGGCCGGTGAGGATTCTAAGGCCAAGGCCGCTGCCCTGAAGGACGGCGACGTGATGATGCTGGAAAACACCCGCTTCATGAAAGGCGAGACCAAGAACGATCCCGAGCTGAGCAAGGCCCTGGCCAGCCTGGCCGACATTTTCGTCAACGATGCCTTTGGTACCGCTCATCGTGCCCACTCCTCCACCGCCGGTGTGGCTGACTATCTGCCCGCCGTCTCCGGCTTCCTGGTGAACAAGGAGGTTTCCATCATGGGCAAGGCTCTGGCCAACCCCGAGCGTCCCTTTGTTGCCATCCTGGGCGGCGCCAAGGTTTCCGACAAGCTGAACGTGATCAATAATCTCCTGGAAAAGGTGGACACCCTGATCATCGGCGGCGGCATGGCCTACACCTTCCTGGCTGCCAAGGGCTACAGCATCGGCTCCTCCCTGCTGGATTCCGAGAAGATCGACTACTGCAAAGAGATGATGGCCAAGGCCGAGGCCAAGGGCGTCAAGCTCCTGCTGCCCATCGATACCGTTGTGGCCGACTCCTTCCCCGACCCCATCGACGGTGACATCGCCGTGGAGACCGTGGCTGCCGACGCCATTCCCGACGGCAAGATGGGCCTGGATATCGGTGAGAAGACCCGTGCGCTCTTCGCCGACGCTGCCAAGTCCGCCAAGACCGTTGTGTGGAACGGGCCCATGGGCGTGTTCGAGAATCCCACCCTGGCCAAGGGCACCATTGCCGTTGCTCAGGCGCTGGCGGATTCCGAGGCCGTGACCATTGTGGGCGGCGGCGACTCTGCGGCTGCCTGCGAGCAGCTGGGCTTTGCCGACAAGATCACCCACATTTCCACCGGCGGCGGCGCTTCCCTGGAATTCCTGGAAGGCCTGGAGCTGCCCGGCATTGCCTGCCTGCAGGATAAATAATATTTCCACATATTATCATAGAGGAGAATTTTGAAATGAACAGAAAGTACCGTAAGACCGTGATCGCCGGTAACTGGAAGATGAACAAGACCCCCTCCGAGACCAAGGAGTTCATGACCCAGCTGAAGGCCATTATGCCCAGAGGCCGCTGGTGTGATGTGGCCCTGTGCGTTCCCGCCGTGTGCATCCCCGCTGCCGTCCGTGCCATGCGGGAGACCCGGGTGGGCATCGGTGCCGAGAACTGCAACCCCAATCCCTCCGGTGCCTACACCGGTGAAATCGCCACCAACATGCTGGTCGACGCCGGCTGCAAGTACGTGATCATCGGCCATTCCGAGCGTCGGGCCATGGGCGAGACCGATGCCGATGTCAATGCCAAGGTGCTGGCTGCTCTGGAAGCCGGTCTGGTGCCCATCATGTGCTGCGGCGAGACCCTGGAGCAGCGGGAAGCCGGCATCACCGACGAGTGGATCGCCATGCAGATCAAGCTGGGTCTGAAGGATGTGCCCGAGGAGAAAATTCGTAAGGTCATCATCGCCTATGAGCCCATCTGGGCCATCGGCACCGGCCGCACCGCCACCCCCGAGCAGGCTGAGGAGGTCTGCGAGAATATCCGTGCCGTGGTGCGGAAGCTGTACTCCTCCAAGAATGCCCGGGCCATCTCCATCCTCTACGGCGGCTCCATGAACGAAAAGAACGCCTTCGAGCTGCTGGCCCAGCCGGACATCGACGGCGGCCTCATCGGCGGCGCTTCCCTGGTTCCCGAGAAGTTCGTGAAGATCATCGAGGCTGCCAACCAGCCCACCGTGTAATTTCTGATTTCTGATTCCATTCAGCGCAGCTGTTCTTTCGGCAGCTGCGCTGATTGGCATTTTTCTCGGAAAGGGTATGATACCATGAAAACGCTGCTTCTCCCCTGCTCCGACCCTGCCACGCCGGAAATCGCCGCCAAAATCATCCGGGAGGGCGGTCTGGTGGCCATTCCCACGGAAACCGTCTACGGTCTGGGAGCCAATGGTCTGGACGAACAGGCAGTGGCCCGAATTTTCGAGGCCAAGGGACGGCCTCAGGATAACCCTCTGATTCTCCATGTGGCAGAGCCAGAGGAAATGGAAAAATTCTGCCATTCCATCCCGGATTCCGCCTATTCCCTGGCGGAAAAATTCTGGCCCGGGCCTTTGACCATGGTGCTGCCCGCCCAGGATGTTGTACCCAGGCGCACCACCGGGGGGCTCTCCACCGTGGCCGTCCGCTGCCCGGATAACGATACCACCCGGGAGATCATCCGGCTTTCCGGTGTGCCCATCGCCGCCCCCTCCGCCAACCTATCCGGCAAACCCTCCACCACCACCGCCCAGCATGTGCTCCACGACCACGACGGAAAAATCCAGGCCATCGTGGACGGCGGCCCCTGCCGGGTGGGTGTGGAGTCCACCATTGTGGATTTGACGGAAAGCCGTCCCCGGCTGCTGCGTCCCGGCGGAATCACCCCGGAGCAGCTGCTGGAGGTTCTGGGAGACCTGGTGATCGACAAAGCGGTCACCGCGCAAATTGACAAGGACGCCGTTGTAAAGGCCCCAGGGATGAAATACCGCCACTATGCCCCTGCGGAGCCGGTGGTGATCGTCTCCGGAAGCCGGGAGCAGGCCGCCGCCTATATCCACCGGCATTTTGTCCCTGGGGATCGGGTGCTGTGCTTTGCCGAGGAGCTGCCGCTTTATGACGGCTGCAATCCCCTGGCCTACGGCAGCGAGGCGGATGTGAATACCTTAAGCGCCGGTCTCTTTGCCGCCCTGCGGGAGCTGGACGACCCGGCCATCCATCAGGTCTTCGCCCGCTGCCCGGTGGGAGGCGGCGTGGCCTACGCAGTGCAGAACCGACTGAAAAAGGCCGCTGCCTTCCATATTGTGAATCCGGAGGAAGACGCATGATTCTTGGCATCACCGGCGGCACCGGCTGCGGAAAAACCACCCTGCTGCAGCTGATCCGGCAGCGGGGTGGCCTGGTGCTGGACTGCGACGAAATCTACCACCGCCTGCTGGAATCCGACCGGCAGATGCTTGCCGCCATCAAAAACCGGTTCCCCCAGGCTTTCTCTCAGGGCATCCTGGACCGGAAGGCGCTGGGCAAAATCGTCTTTGCCGACCCTGCCGCTCTGGAAACGCTGAACGGAATCACCCACCGGGCCGTCCGGGAGGAGGTGCTCCGGCAGCTGGAAGCCTCCCCTCCCCTGGCCGCCATCGACGCCATCGGCCTGTTTGAAAGCGGACTGGATTCCCTCTGCCACATCACCGTTGCCGTCACCGCCCCCCTGGAAGCCCGGGTCGCCCGGCTCATGGCAAGGGACGGGATCTCGGAAGACTACGCCCGCAGCCGGATCGCCGCCCAGCACGACGAGGACTGGTTCCGCCAGCGCTGCGATTACATCCTGGAAAACAACGCCTCCCCCGCCGATTTCCTGAAAAAATCCATTGCATTTTTGGATGCACAGGGTATAATAGGAGTTGATTGATACCCAGATATGGAAATCGAAAAATTGGAATTTGGCGGGGGAAGCCCCGCGGCCAATTTCGCACGGGGATTGGCGGTAATCGTCACCCCATTACCCGCCCGGTAACGTTTTTGCGGTAGCATTTTGAACCGAAATGTCCAATTTTGCGTAGGGAATGCATTCATGCATTCCACACATTCTTGTTTCAAAACCGGCGGGCTGAATGGGAAAACCTCAAAAATATGTCTTGGAAAATTACCATTCAACAAACTGCGGAGGTTATCCAACGTTTCGGAACGCATAAATGCGTTCCCTACGCACACGCCGGATGGCGTCCCATTCAACACCCCGTCAAATCCTTATTTACAGTGGCAGTACCGGTCGAGGGGCCCAGGAGTTGTGGGTTTCCCGCCCAAGGTTCGTAACGAATTGGCCGCGGGGCCTCCCCCGCCGAATTCCAATTTTCCGCATCTGCATAAATACTACACACAAAGGAGAAAAACCCTATGACCACAGAAGAACTGCGCGAGTCCATTCTCAGCGCGCCCAAAAACGGCTACAGCAAGCTGACCGATGAGCAGCGCAAGGAAATGGAAGCCTACGCCCTGCGCTACCGTGCCTTTATGGACGCCTGCAAAACCGAGCGGGAGGCAACCGCCTGGGCCACCGAAATGGCGATCAATCACGGCTTCGTCCCCGCCGTCCCCGGAATGGCTGTGAAGCCCGGCGACAAAATCTACCTGAACAACCGGGGCAAGAGCTTCATGATCGCCGTCATCGGCAAGGAGCCTCTGAGCAAGGGCGCCAACATCTGCGCCGCCCATGTGGATTCCCCCCGGATGGACGTGAAGCCCCAGCCTCTGTATGAGGATTCCGAAATCGCCTACTTCAAAACCCACTACTACGGCGGCATCAAGAAGTACCAGTGGACCTGCGTGCCCCTGGCCATTCACGGCGTGGTGTGCAAAAAGGACGGCTCCTCCGTTACCGTGACCATTGGCGAGGACGAGAATGACCCCATCGTCATGGTGTCCGATCTGCTGATCCACCTGGCTGCGGACCAGATGAAAAAGGGCGCTTCCGAGGTGATCTCTGGCGAGCAGCTGAATGTGATTCTTGGTACCGAACCCATCCAGGGAGAGGGTGCCGACCTGGTGAAGCTGAATGTGATGAAGCTGCTGAACGAAAAATACGGCATTGTGGAGGACGACTTCCGCAGCGCCGAGCTGACCATCGTCCCCGCCGGTAAGTGCCGGGAGGTGGGTCTGGATCGGAGCCTGCTGGGTGCCTACGGCCACGACGACCGGGTGTGCGCCTACGCCGAGCTGGAGCCCATCTTCAACATGGCCGAAGTGCCCACCCACACCGCCGTGTGCATCCTGGCAGACAAGGAGGAAATCGGCTCCGTGGGCATCAGCGGTATGCAGAGCCACGCCTTTGAATACTTTATGGAAATCCTCTGCGACGGTCAGGGCGTGAAGCTGAGCCACTGCTTCGCCAACTCCTTCTGCCTCTCCGCCGATGTTTCCAACGCCTACGACCCCAATTTCCCCGAGACCTGCGACCGCAGGAACAACTCCATGCTGAACTATGGCATCAGCATCTGCAAGTACACCGGTTCCCGGGGCAAGGGCGGCGCCTCCGATGCCTCCGCCGAGGCCATGCTCCACGTTCGCAAGACCTTTGAGGACAACGGCGTTCTGTGGCAGATCGCAACCCTGGGCAAGGTTGACCAGGGCGGCGGCGGCACCGTGGCAGCTTACATGGCAAACCGGAACATCATCACCGTGGATGCCGGTGTGCCCGTGCTGAACATGCATGCCCCCATGGAGCTGGTGAGCAAGCTGGACTGCTACATGACCATGCTGGGCTGCAAAGCCATTTATTTGGCGTAAGTTCATTTCAAAAGCATAGAAAAACCTCCGCGTGGAATTGAATCCCATGCGGAGGTTTTGACATACTGAAATTACTTCTTGGTAGCCCGGGAGCCGAAGTTCACAACAGCGGTATCCCCCTGCTCGTTGGAACCGAATTCATAGTCCTTGCCGGGCAGGACGGCGTTCATGATAACACCCACCAGCGCGGCCATGGCCAGTCCGGACAGGGTCACGGTGACGGAACCGATGGCGAAGCTGATGCCGCCCTTGTAGCTCATGCCGATGCCGATGCCCAGCATCATGGCAGCGATCAGAACGTTGCGGCTCTTGGTGAAATCCACCTGATTCTCCACAATGTTCCGGACGCCCACAGCGGAGATCATGCCGTACAGCACCAGGCTGACGCCGCCCAGGGTGGCAAAGGGCATAGCCACGATCAGAGCAGAGAACTTGGGGCAGAAGCTGAGAATCACGGCAAAGTAGGCAGCCAGACGGACCACCTTGGGGTCATAGACCTTGGAAAGCGCCAGCACACCGGTGTTCTCGCCGTAGGTGGTGTTGGCAGGTGCGCCAAAGAGGGAGGCAGCCACGGTAGCCAAACCATCGCCCAACAGGGTGCGGTGCAGGCCGGGATCTTCCACAAAGTTCTTGTTCACAGTGGAGGAGATGGCGCAGATATCGCCCACATGCTCCATCATGGTAGCCAGAGAGATGGGCACAATGGTGATGATGGCAGTAGCCAGCAGGCCGCCGTCGAAGTTTTTGCCAAAGATGGAGAAGACGGTGTTCTCATAGTGGACAGGCAGGCCGATCCAGGCAGCCTCGCCCACCAGCTGAACCAGCTTTTCCCGGCTGGAGGCATCCACGATCATGGAGAACACATAGGAGCCCACAACGCCCAGCAGGATGGGGATGATCTTCACCATTCCCTTGCCCCAGATGTTGGCAACCACAACGATCACAATGGCCACCAGGGCAACCCACCAGTTTGTGGCGCAGTTGTCAATGGCGGAGCCAGCCAGAGACATACCGATGCAGATAATCATGGGGCCGGTGACGATGGGCGGGAAGTAACGCATGACCTTTTTGGCGCCGAAGGTTTTAAACAGGGCGGCAACGATCAGGTACATGAGTCCGGCACAGGCAACACCGGCGCAGGCGTAAGGCAGCAGTTCGGTACCGGTGACACCGTAAGCGGAGGTGGCAGCGGTGATGGCAAAGTAGCCGCCCAGGAACGCGAAGGAGGAGCCCAGGAACGCGGGAACCTTCAAGCCTGTGATGACATGGAACAGCAATGTGCCCAGACCTGCAAACAGCAGAGTAGTTGCCACATCCAGGCCAGTGAGCGCAGGAACCAGAACCGTGGCGCCGAACATGGCGAACAGGTGCTGCACGCCCAGAACCAGCTGCTTGGGAGCACCCAGGGTGCTGGCATCATAGACGGCATCGGTGTTTTTCTCAGGATTTGCCATTGGAAAAATCATCCTTTCTTTTTTTGAAAAAGGGAGGACTCAATGGGTTTTATGCCATGAATCCTCCCTTTTTTCTTTATTCTTTGACAGTATACTCCCATTCGCTCCGAAATGCAAGAAAAAACCAAGGATTGTGTTGCCAAAATATGAACATTCTATGGACGCAGTTTTGGTGAAATAGCATATGCCCGAATCCGCAAATTGGAATTTTCCGAGGTAGTACCGGTTGAGGGGCCCTGGAGTTGTGGGTTGACTGCCCAAGGTTCGTATCGAATTGGCCGCGGGGGCACCCCGCCAAATTCCAATTCTTCCGCCTGATAGATCGGTGCAAAAAGCCCTTAGATTGTCCGTGAATTAAAAACAGATGTTCTTTTTGCAAGTTTCTGCCGCGCCGCCATCCATTTTGTCTTTTTTGCCGGAGGTCTTTCCTTTCATACCGGTTTTTTACAGATTCTGTAGTATTATCCCGTATAATTTTTTGACGTTTCTGGCTTTTTCCTTGTGCAGAATGCACATTTCCCTTGTTCCGTTTTGCAAGAAATCTTTCAGCTTCCTACCATTTCCTGCGTAATTCGTGGAAAAACGCCAAAAATATGAAATTCTGCAAGTGGCGGCAAACAATCCATGCTTTTCCATTCTGCATTTTTCGCCTTGAAATTATTCATATGTTAAGGTATAATAAAGACCGTAATTATTTTTAGAAACAGGAGGAATCACAATGAAGAGAATCATCGCTTTGATGCTGGGTGTGATCATGCTGCTGTCCCTGGCGGCCTGCGGCTCCGATTCCAAGGCAACAGAGCCCACAAAAGCAGCCACCGAGGCCGCTACCGAAGCTGTCACCGAGGCTCCCACTGAGGCAGCCAAGGCCAGCACCAAAATGACCATGGGCACCGGCGGCTCCGCTGGCACCTACTACGCCTACGGCACCATCCTGGGGCGGTACATGAAGGAAAAGGCCAACGTGGATGTGACTGTCGTCTCCACTGACGGCTCCAAGGCAAACATCCAGGGCATCCAGGTGGGCGACTACAGCCTGGGCACCGTTCAGTCCGACGTTATGTCCTATGGCTGGGAGGGCACCCGTTCCTTTGAAGCCACCGGCAAGGTTGACTCCTTCCGGGTCATCGCCGGTCTGTATGCCGAGGCCGTCCAGCTGATCACCATGAACCCCGAGATCAAGTCCGTTGCCGACCTGAAGGGCAAGTCCGTTTCCATCGGCGCCCCCAGCTCCGGCGTGTACTTCAACGCTGTGGATGTGCTTTCCGCTTCCGGTCTGACCGTGGACGACATCAAGCCCCAGTACCAGAGCTTCGCCGAGAGCACCGACGCCCTGAAGGACGGAAAAATTGATGCCGCGTTCATCGTGGCCGGCGCTCCCACCCCCGCCATCAGCGAGCTTTGCGCCACCAACTCCGCTTACCTGGTTCCCATCGACGGCGACGTGGCCAAGGCCATGATGGAGGCCTCTCCTTTCTACACCGTCTACACCATCCCCGCCGGAACCTACAATGGCCAGACCGAGGACGTTAACACCGTCACCGTCAAGGCTACTCTGATCGTGGATGCCAACGCCAGCGAGGAGGATGTTTACAACATCACCAAGGCCATCTTCGACAACGCCGCCGACATCGCCAAGGAGCACGGCAAGGGCGCTGAGCTGAGCCTTGAAAACGCCACCAGCGGCATGACCGCTCCTTTCCACAAGGGCGCTGCCAAATACTATGCCGAGCAGGGCGTAACCGTGGAAGCACAGTAATTATTTGCCACATCAAACGGCTTCGGTGTTTCCGCCGAAGCCGTTTTGCCTGCCTGTATAAAGGAGAAAACAATGAAATTCTTTCCGAAAAAAACAGCCAATCCCGCCGCTTCCAGCGACGATTTGGAAGCGGTGATGAAAAAATACGACAAAGAATCCAACACCCGGGTCTGGGAGGGGAAACCCAAAATCGTTGTCAGCTGTATTCTGGCTTCCTTTTCCCTGTTCTGCCTGTATGTCACCTTGTTTGCCAGCTGGCTGGACGAGGTGCGGCTGACCTCCTTTGTGGCGTTCATCGTGTTTCTGGGGTATCTGGTATATCCGGCGAAGAAAGGCCAGCAGCAGGTGAACCACATTCCCTGGTATGACATCATTCTGATGATTCTGGGCACCGGCTCTTTCCTATACTATACCTTTAACGCCAAAACCATCATCCATCAGGGCATCCTGTTTCAGCCCTATCAGATCGTTATCGGCATTGTGGGCATTCTGTCCCTGGCGGAAATCTGCCGCAGAAGCGTAGGTCTTCCCATTTTGCTGGTAGCCACCGCCTTCCTGGTTTACGCCCTGGCTGTGGGATTGCCCAACCCCTCCTTCCTGCGCCGGGTCAGCTCCGCCGTGCGGCAGCTGTTCTACAGCAAGGAGGGCGTCTTCTCCACCCCCATTAATGTCTGTTCCAAGTTCATTGTGGTGTTCATCATTTTTGGTGCCTTTTTGGAGCGCACCGGCATCGCCGAGTACTTCATCCAAATCGCCAACTCCATCGTGGGCGGCTTCTCCGGCGGCCCGGCAAAGGTGGCCGTGGTGGCCAGCGCCCTGATGGGCATTGTGTCCGGTTCCTCCGTGGCCAACACCGTGGGCTCCGGCTCTGTAACCATCCCTCTGATGAAGAAAACCGGCTATAATTCCGAATTTGCGGCTGCAACGGAAGCCGCCGCCTCCACCGGCGGACAGATCATGCCTCCCATCATGGGTGCAGCCGCCTTCTTAATGGCGGAATATGTCCAGGAGCCCTACAGCAAAATCGTCCTGCGGGCCATTCTCCCTGCGGTGCTGTACTTCACCGGCATTTTCATCTCCGTCCATCTGGAAGCCAAAAAGCAGGGGCTCAAGGGCCTGAAAAAAGAGGACCTGCCCAAGCTGCTGCCCCTGCTGAAAAAGAGCTATCTGCTGTTCCCCCTGTTCCTGCTGATTTACCTGGTGGTTACCAGCACCCGCTCCATCCAGTACGCTGCCGCCATCTCCATTCTGGCCTGCATTCTGGTGTCCCTATTCAATAAGGACAGCCGGATCAGCCCCAAGCGTCTGCTGGAGGCCCTGGCCGCCGGCGGTCAGGGCGCCATCACCGTTGCCGCCGCCTGTGGCATTGCGGGCATCATCGCGGGAACCATCACCATCACCGGCCTGGCCAGCAAGATCATCAGCGGCGTGGTTGCCCTGGCGGGGGGGTCCGTGCTGCTGGCGCTGCTGCTGACCATGGTGTGCTGCATCGTGCTGGGCATGGGTGTTCCCACCACCGCCACCTACTGCATCATGGCCGCCACCTGCGCCCCCATTCTGGTGCAGATGGGCGTTCCCACAGTGGCAGCTCACTTCTTCGTGTTCTATTTCGGCATTGTGGCCGACCTAACGCCTCCCGTTGCCCTGGCCGCCTACGCCGGTGCCGCCATCGCCAAGGCCAGTCCCATGAAAACCGCCGTCACCGCTACCAAGCTGGCCATAGGCGCTTTCATCGTCCCCTATGCCTTTGCCATGAGCCCCGCCATGCTGCTGATCGATACGCATGTTCTGGAGGTCATCCTCATCTGCGTCACCGCTTTCATCGGCATCTGCTGCCTCTCCGCCTCTTTGGAGGGGTACCTGATGGCCCATATGCCCTGGTATCAGCGGCTGCTGGCATTGGTGGGCGGCCTGATGCTGATTTTCCCCGGCACCGTGACCGACCTGGGCGGCATCGCCCTGGCTCTCATCGTCATCGCGCTTCAGTTCCTGAATCGCCGTCAATCCCTGGCTGCCGTCTGATATTCTCCGAATGTGATAACCCCCATCTGCCTGAAAACAGATGGGGGTCATTTCATCTTCGATAGTCTCTGTAGGGTTGGATATATCGCTCATGGCTCATGGATTGTGGTCGTGCATAGGCGCCGGATACCAGCCCCAGCATGGCGTAGATGGTAACCACGGAGGAGCCGCCGTAGCTGATCAGCGGCAGCGTCAGGCCGATAACGGGCATAACACCGATGCACATGCCGGTATTGATGAGCACCTGGAACATCATGGCGGAGGCCGCGCCAAAGCAGATCAGCCGCCGCATATAGTCCGGACACCGGGCACCCACCTGGATGCACCGGGCGATGATGGCCAGCTCCAAAAGCATCACCGCCACACAGCCGAAGAACCCCAGCTCCTCGCCAATGGAGGAGAAGATATAGTCGGTGTGCTGGGCGAAGAGGTTGCCGTCCTGGGTTCGGGTGCCGTTGAACAGCCCCTGCCCTGTCAAGCCGCCGCCGGTGAGGGACTGCAGGTTGATTTTGCTGTGATACCGGGCGCCAATGCCCATCTTGTCGAACTCCGGGTCGATCAGCACCATGATTCGCTCCTGCTGGTAGGTGCCCAAATAGGGCCACACCAATGGCACCGCCGCTGCAATGGCACCGATGGCCAGGAGGAACCACCATAGACTCACCCCTCCGGCAAAAGCCATGCCAATGAAAATGAACACGAAGATCAGCGACACGCCGGCATCGCCGGACAGCACCATGTTCAATCCTACCACGATGGCCAGATGGAATACCATGTGCATGACGGAGGAGATGCTGGAAATATTGTTTTGGTGGGATGACATCACCGATGCCATGATGATGATATAGGCGATTTTACAGATCTCAGCGGGCTGGATGCTCACAGGCACCAGAGGAATGGTGAGCCAGCTCTTGTTGCCGGTGCTGTGGTCATCGCCAAAGGGAATCAGAAGCAAAAGCATGAAGATGTTGAACGCAACCAGCAGCCCGCGGTGCTCCGACATGAAGTCCACATCGATGGAGGACACGATGGCGAACATCAAAACGCCCAGCATGGTGGCAACCAGCTGAATCAGGATGTACTTGGTATTGCTGCCGAATTTCGCGGCGTTGGTGGCACTGGCCACGCAGATGCCTCCGAAGCCGGAGGTAATCAGGCAGAGAATCAGCAGGACCCAGTCGCCTTTTTTGGAAAAGTCCTTTAATTCTTCAAAAAACCGACGCAAGCAGTCTCCTCCTTTCCATATCTGGAAATGGTTTAAAAAAATGGGAAAAACCGAATCAATCAGGCACGAACGCCTGTATTATAGCATTCTTTCGATGAAAAGTAAATAGAAGAAACAGGAAGCTTTGGGGGCCGCCCCACCTGCGTGGGACAGCCCCCAGTTTCATCCATCATCCAATCAGGTGATCCGAACCGCGGCAACCACGAAGCGGCCATTGTCGATGGTGTACTCGCAGGTGGACAGGCACAGCAGCTTGTCGCCGTAGACCGGAGTGATGCCGGTATCATAGAAAGCCAGCTCCTTGCAGGTAGCAACGAACGCATTGAACTCCTGCTCGTCCTTGGCATCCGCCATCAGGTGATAGGCGAAGCCCACGCCATCGGTGCCGGAGGTTTTGAACACGGCAAAGATTTTGTAAACATGGGATTCATTCAAGGTGTCAAAGAAAATCAGGGGATTTTCCTCCCATGCGGACTTGTTGTAGTAGTTGCCCAGGTAGGCGAACATACTGCCGTCCTTCATGTTGTGGCCGAAGAGGGTGATGTTGTCGCTGGGCTTGAACACATCACATTCCTCCCGGGCGTAGATGCAGCCCCGGACGGAATCGTTCTTTTCAAAATCCCGGTACAGGTAGTAGTTGGCGTTGTCCACCGAGGTCTGCATCACGGGATAATTGATCTTGGAGTTCTCGATCTGCAGCCAGCCCACCATATCCGGGTTCTGGCTGTGCAGCTCCTGGTACCAGGGGAGAAAATCACTTCCGCTCTCCAGCACGGGACGCTCGGGAACATTTTCCGGCTCGTCGATCACATCGGGGGTGTAGTACTCGTCCTCAAATCCGTTGACACCGGGGATACCATAGGGGTTAAAGGAGGTCTCCGTGGGATCACTGGCTGCGGCGCTCTCGTTGTATTCCTGGCGTTGCTCCATCACCTTTTGGGCCCGTTCATCATCCTCCATCTGCCGCTTGGCGCTGTCGGTAAAATAGGCGGCCAGATAGATCGCGCTGGCGGCAAAGGCGGCAACCAAAACCAAAACCAGCACGGCAAATAATCCTTTCTTCATGGCGTAACCTCCATTGTTTTTTGAGTAGGCATTATTCCCCATTATAGACCAGTGTTTTCCATCTGTCAAGCAATACCTGCCCGGTAAATCTTTTGTTTTTATTAAGGTGTCTCTCCCCCACTTCCGAAAATTTTGTTCTTGCATTTTCCCCGGAATTGTGATATAGTGTCCCAGTAAATGCCGGTGTGATGGAATGGTAGACGTAGTGGACTCAAAATCCACCGCCAGCGATGGCGTACCGGTTCGAGTCCGGTCACCGGCACCAAACCAATATAATCCGAACCTAGTTTTCCCTGTGGGAGACGGGTTCGGATTATTTG
>JAXECZ010000021.1:0-15183 GCA_034104845.1 Faecousia sp.
CATCCCGGTAGTTGATCATCTCATTTTGCCAGTTGATAATGTCTTTTGGTGTTATCTGGCTGATCTTCCGCTTCTTGAAATAGGGTAAGAGCTTGGTGTTGATGATGTTTTCCTTGGTGTGCCAGGTGTTTTCCTTAATGCGGCCTTGCATATCCTGCGTGTAGAGCTTTATGAAACTCTCAAAAGTCATATCCAGATCGGCGGTGGCCTTGTTCATCTGCTCCCGCTCCCATGCCTGCGCCTCCCGTTTTGTTTTGAAGCCGCGCTTCTGGGACTGTTTGCGCTGACCTGTCCAGTCAGTGTAGCGGTAGATGACCCGCCATGTGTTCGTTTTTTCTTCCTTATAAACTGACATTAGGCGTCCCTCTTTTCTTTTTCGCCGTAGCAGAGTTTTTCCAGAAAGAATTTCCGGTTTACTCTGCCGGATATGGTCAGATACCCAAGGCTTTTCAATTCTGCATTGAGCTGCTGTACGATTTTGTAGGCATAGGATTTGGAAATACCCAACTCCTTGGCTACTTCATCGACTCTCATAAAAGTGTTTTCGTTCAAATAAAGTACCTCCTGGTTTTGTTATTGATTTTTGATTGTTTTCTGAAAGAAGCATAGACTGACCCTGCCTACTTCGTAAGATTTTCTACCCCGCCGAACCATCGGCAGCTTACCGATGCTCATTTCTCAATCTCCGATTGACTTACGAAGCCTCTCACCCTATTGCCTGCGACGGTTGTTATCACGCTCGGACTGTAGATGGTGGGGAGTATCTGCTCTCTGCTGTCGTCGCCGCCTCCGGGAGCTGCCCGGATTACTCGGAACTGATTGTAAATTCTCCGATGTGGCTCATCGCTCATCACGATCATACAGAGAGGTCGTTATTCGGCGGAGCTTTATTCGATTGTCAAGGTGCCAGCGTACTGTTCAGGATTAAACGATTACTGAATCAGCACGGTCGTTTTCGATTGGCATTCCTCCTTCTGCAATGAATTAAGCTAAATAGCTTAGTGTATCAGTATTATACTAAACAACTTTGCTTATGTCAATAGGATAATAAGCAAAAATGTTTAACTACATATTGACTATCTTAAACAGGTATGCTATATTCAGATTATCTCAAATGACAGGAGCTGCTGACTATGGCAATTGGCGAGAGAATCCACTTTTTCCGCAGTATGCGGGGTATGACACAGAAATATCTGGGACAGTTAATGGGCTTCCCAGAAAAGTCAGCGGATGTGCGGTTAGCACAATATGAGACGGGGACACGGACACCTAAGGCGTATTTAATCAATTCACTGGCAAATGCTTTGGATGTATCTCCACTGGCATTGTCTGTGCCGGATATTGATTCTTACCTGGGTCTGATGCATACGCTGTTTACTTTGGAGGACAGATACGGTCTGCAAATCGATGAAGCAGATGGAGAAGTCTGTTTGAAAGTTGATGTTCGTAAAAACAAAGATGCTGCTCGTCTGCATGAAATGCTCTGCGCCTGGAACCAGGCTGCTGCCAAGCTCAAAGCTGGGGAGATTACGCAGGAGGAATATGACCGTTGGCGTTATCGCTACCCTGAGTTTGATACCACGCAGCGTTGGACAAAAGTGCCATCTCAGGCACTCAGCGATATGTTAGTGGATTCTCTGAGGGGCGGTGAACGGTAGATGCAGTACGCACGACACAACAGTGCTCGAAAGATTTTTCGTGAAATTGATCGCAATCCACAGAACTATCTGATTATTCACTACTCATGTGAAAGCTTTTATGATATTAAAGACGGGCATACCCCTCGTATAACTTCGATTGCAGTTTACGACTATGCGACTGCCCAAACAGATTCTTTTTCCATTCACAAAATGGCTGAAAAATCTCATATTGATGTTGCCGATATCGAGAGTCACTATGACGAACTGGAAAAAGCCATGTTGGATGAATTTTTTGAGTACGCAAAAGAGCATAAGACATTTTTCTGGATTCATTGGAATATGAGGGATATGAATTATGGCTTTAAAGCGATTGAGCATCGTTATTCTGTTTTAGGTGGCGAACCGTACAAAATCCCTGACACGAATAAGATTGACCTCGCTCGTCAACTCATTAACTGTTACGGGGTAGGCTATGCAGGACATCCTCGAATGGAAAAGCTTTTGGAACAAAACGGGATTAGAGCAAAGGACTATCTCAATGGGCAACAGGAAGCGGATGCATTCGCAAACCGAGAGTATGTCAAACTTCATATGTCTACTCTTAGAAAAGTGGATGTGTTTGCAAATATTCTTAATCGTGCTGTCAACAACACTTTGAAAGTAAATTCAAAGTGGACAGAGATTTATGGTGTGTCCATTCAGGGTATCTTGAATTACTGTAAAGATACTTGGTGGATTCAACTCATCTGGACTATTGTGTCAATGTTCCTCGGTGCCTTGATTGGCGAATTCGTGGGTAACATACTATAAATGCAAAAAGAGCTATCTGACCTCATTTGAAATCAGATAGCTCTCTTTTATTTGAATAATGAAAAATGTTGCCAAAACGTTGCCACGAATCGTGGAAACGGCTACTTTTCCGGGTCAAGACCCGGTTTTTTTGCGTTTTGGATTATTCCCACTCAATCGTTCCTGTGGGCTTGGGGGTGAGGTCATAGAGGACGCGGTTGATGCCTTTGACCTCGGTGGTGATACGGCTGACGATGCGGTTTAAGAGGTCATAGGGGATGGGCTCGATGGTAGCGGTCATGGCATCGGTGGTATTGACGGCGCGGATGATGGCGCACCACTCGTCCACCCGCTTGCCATTCTTAATCCCGACGCTCTTCATATCGGGAACAGCGGTAAAATACTGCCAGACCTTACCCTCCAAACCGGCGTTGGCGAATTCCTCCCGCAAAATGGCGTCGGACTCCCGCACGGCCTCTAAGCGGTCCCGGGTGATGGCGCCGGTGCAGCGAACGCCCAGTCCCGGGCCGGGGAAGGGCTGACGGTAGACCATACCGTCGGGCAGTCCCAGCTGCTTGCCAACCACGCGCACCTCGTCCTTGAAAAGGATCTTCACCGGCTCCACCAGCTGAAACTTCATGTCCTCGGGCAGGCCGCCGGCATTATGATGGGCCTTGATGCCCTTTTCGCTTTCCAGAATATCGGGCCAGATAGTACCCTGGGCCAGAAAATCGATGCCATCCAGCTTCCGGGCTTCCTCGGCGAAAACCTCGATGAACTCACCGCCGATTATTTTTCGCTTCTTCTCCGGCTCACTGACCCCGGCCAGCTTGTTCAGGAACCGGTCGGTGGCATCCACATAGATCAGGTTGGCATTCATCTGGTTGCGGAATACCTCGATCACCTGCTCCGGCTCGCCCTTGCGGAGCAAACCGTGGTTCACGTGGACACAAACCAGCTGCCGGCCCACGGCCTGAATCAGCAGTGCCGCCACAACGGAGGAATCCACGCCGCCGGACAGGGCCAGCAGGACCTTTTTGTCGCCAATCTGTGCGCGCAGGTCCGCGATTTGTTCCTCGATGAAAGCCTGTGCCAGCGCGGGGGTGGTGATGCGTTCCATGTTTTCGGGACGTCTGTCCATTGCCATTGTCCAAAACCTCCAAAATTAGATTCTGTTTCGAGTATATCATATTGCGTCGATTTTGGGAAGCTTTTTTTGGACAATTCACGATCTGGCGCTTGTTTCGTTTGGTCATCTCCTGACCGGCGATAAACACTCTGCCGCTGGTGGGCTCCTCCAGGAAATTCATGCACCGGACGGTGGTGGATTTGCCGCTGCCGGAGGGCCCGATGATCACCAGCTTCTCGCCCTCCGCCACCTTCAGATCCACATCCTTCAGCACATGGAGGTCGCCAAACACCTTATTCACTTTTTCCAATCGAATCATTGCATCCATGATCTTTTACCTCAAAAAATGAGAAAGGCGCTTTGACCGGAATCCCATCAAAGCGCCTTTGCTTATCTCAAACTCCATCCGCCGGAAAAGGAAGGAAACACATTAAAAAAACGGCGGCGGGGAATTTGCGGTTATGAAAAGGACGCTCCACCCAGGCGTGACTCCGGCCCTCTCCGGGAAGCATCCCGGCGACATACCGGCACGGAATTCCCCGCAGCCGGGGCAGCGCCAGCATCACATGGGCAAAGTCCTGGCACACCCCTTGACCCTGATGAAAGGCCTGGGAAGCGGTGGTATGGACATTCGTAGAGCCAGGAACATATCGCATGGTTGTATGGAGCAGTGCCATCACCTGCTCCGCCGATTCCAGAGAGTGCTCCCCGGTGATAATCGCCGCATATTCCGTGAGCGCTGGGTCTGCGGCGGTCATGGCGGTGGAAAACGCGAAAATCTGTTCTCGCTCCGGTGGCCCCCCAGGATCGCAAGAGGAAAGCCCTGTCTCCGCCAGGCCGGTGACTTCCACCTGAAATGTTTTGGATTCCCCACGGAAGCTTCCATAGGCCAGGAGATTCCCCCACTGATCCTTTCCCAGGCTGAGAAAATCCTTTGGGCTCACAGTGTATTCCAACGTCTTAATTTGCTGCCGGGAATCGCTCTGAGGCAGGCACCGCAGGGCGAAGCAGTGATGCTGCACCGGCGCATCCAGAGAAATGTTCAGTTTGTAGGTAAATTGAAGCCTTTTCACCTTTCAGCACTCCACCAGCCGTTCCACCGTCCGGACGATTTCTCCATAGTCCAGCCTGGGAGCCTCCGCCAGCTTTTTCAGCTGCTGCTGCGCCTCTTGATCGTAGATCAGCTCGGTGCGGTCAATGCGTCCGGCTAACCTTTGCAGCTCCCGGACGATGGCCTCCCGTTCCTTTCCCAAACGGGCGCAGAGATCCAGCCGCTCCACCCGCTTGCCGATTTTAATGATGTTGCGGGTGTTCTCGTCGTCAATCTGGTCGTCCACGCAGCCCCAGAAAGCAAGAATGGCATCGTGGATTTTCTGGAAATGGAGCACCGGCGCCTGACTCCTCCCGGCAGCATCCATCTCATAAATGGCCATGATCTTACCAGACTCCTTTCTCTCTGAGAAAACAAAAAAACAGGAGAATTGTCAATTCAGAAACTCCTACACGATTTTCTGCTATCTTCCCGCCGCTTCTGTTCAATTCAGCAATAATTTTCCATTGGAGGAGACTGCCTAAGGCCAAATCAATCCGGCAAGACTCCGGAATCTTGTGTTTATCCTGCCCCAGCTTGTCTGTGGGCTTCCGAAAAAAAGAAGGCCCTGCATTTTAAGCAAAGCCTTCTGTTTTATTTGGTTTCCCGGTTTTCTCTTAGCTGTTTTATCTTCTGCGAGCTTCTGCACGAACCAAGTCGCAAAATTCTTTGCAGTTGATTCTGCCATAAAGACCGGGTTTACCTGCCGTCATATTTCGTCGCAAACACTCCGGAACGCCAGCTTCCCGTTTGAAATGTATGCGTTCTTCCGAGCCCCATGCACCTTGATTTTGATTATCCTCATGAATCTTGAAATTAACGTTATCAGAACTCAGAATATAATCAATAGCAATGCGAAGTTCTTCTTCCGAATTAAAACGTACCTGTCCTTTTTTTCCAAATACGAAATTAGGCATAACTTTCCTCCTTATGCTGCATAATGCACATTTATTGCGTTACAAAAATCTATAATAGCTTATTGGGTTAACATTTCATTCACCTCTTTTCGTTAGGAAAACATTGAAATTTGAATATTTTCTTCCTCGTCCAATTTTTCCGTAATCGGCAAATCTTTTTCTCTTTCCCGCAAAAGTCCATAGAAGAAAACTGAGCAAGCATCTACATTCAACGATCTGGTTTGATAATTTCTTGCGATTTGGTAAAAAGCCCTATATTCCTCCGTGGAAAAAAACGCCATTTGTTCTTCCGTAGGGACAATGCCCTCTTTCGGAACGAGAATTGCTAAAGAGCCGTTGACAAGTGTGCCCTTCGGCTTTCGCATCATTCGGGGTTTATATGTCATATTGGGGGTAAGATAGACATCTTCTCTCTGCAAATATGCAAATACAGAAAGTGGTCTTGCTTCCATTTCGGATATATAGGAATCATACCCGTCAATATCAATCACATTTTTTCCGTTGTCGCTGATATTACGAGATTTCAGAACTCTGATATCTCCTGCATCGGACAGCATCTTATTTGTGATCTGTCTATCCCGAAACACCTTGAAAACGTTAAAATCCAGCTGTTTGCAGACACCATCAAATGCGCTGTTACGATAGATGATCCAATAAGGCAGCTTTTTATCAAAGATATAGTCTTGCGCTTGTTCAAGGCGAATACCGTGCGTAAAAGAAAACACGTTGGTTTTCATAGGACGAGCCTGATTGTTAATAAAAATTGCCAATGTTTCAACCAACACGCCAGGAAATCCTTTTTCCCCAAAGTCAATGATACACGCAACTGCTTTTTCAGAAAGATACGCTCTTGTTTTTGCAAACTCCGGTGTATTCAGTAAGAACTTTGGAAAAACCAATGCCACATAATTTCCGATGCTCATTGCCTTGTCAAGAAAAAACGAGCAAATATTGGTGGTATCCCTGTTGATTGCTCTTGTGCGATATACATTCAACAGAGGATTGGCAGATTTCATTTTATAGAACGGAGGATTTCCGATGATATAATCATATTTTCCCTCAAAATCATGGAGCAAAAAATCATCAGCGATGTAATGGATGGTACAGCTTTGCGGAATATCATAGTTTTTCAGGATCAGCCTGGCTATCTCCAGACTATGCTCATCAATGTCCACTACATCAAGAATAATATCCTTGCCCTCAAATTTCTTGATAATGAGAGGAATAAAGTTGCCTACACCAACAGATGGCTCAAGAATTCTAACTGTTTTCTGGTCGGTATCCGGCAATGATTTCATCATTTCTGTGATGAGCGTTTTGCTGGTAAAAAACGCCGCATTATCGGTACGGCTTGTATTTGCTAATTCTGCGATTTTGCCTAATGCAGCAGCAGATAAAGCCATTTCGTTTTGCTCAATAAAGTTTTTAAGCTTTTTAACATCGGTCAATCCATACTCGTTTACGATTTTGCGGATCGTTGCGGTGTTCATAGGGGGGTGTTTCAGAGCATCAGAAATTTTCCTGGCAATCGCCTGGAATATCGCGGTAGGGACGGCTTCTCCCAAAGATTGTCTGATTTTGATTTCTTCTTTTTTTAAGAACGCTCTTTTTTTCACGGCAGGAAGCTGATTGAGTTTTTCGAAATCTGCCTCTACCCATTTAAAAGAATCAGGAACCGTCATCATCAGCATCAGCTCTCGAATGCTGAAAACTCTGTCATCCCTTGGATGAATTGTATTCTGACTTGCAAGCTGATCGTTTCTTGTATGAATACACGGGCCAACTCTGTCCCAATACTGTCGCTTATACTTATCACCGTTTTTCTGCTGATTGATTACAATCTTTCCATCCTTAACCCGGTGGGGCTTTTTGCAATCATCCACATTATCAAAAGCAGATTCCCCCTCTTTGATATCGGAGATCCACGCCCTCATATGTTCGGGGTATACTCTGAAAGAATGATATATGTCATTCTCATCTATCTCGCCGAACTCTGTCAAAGGCTTCCGTTCACCGATTACTTGTCTGAGAGTCTTTTCTTCCACAAGATCGGGATAGAGCTCCAACGGCGAAACTTCATCCGCATAATCCTTAGAAACGCCAATCACAACCGTGCGCTGTCTGCTCGAACAAGCCCCATGATTTTTGAAGTTGATAATCCGGGAAGCATAGGAATACTCTGCTCCCAAATGATGACTGATCGCTTCAGCAATTGTCTTATTTGTGCCATCCATATCGGTGCAGATGGTTTTCATAAACGCAGGAACATTCTCGAAGACAAAAAAACGTGGATTGATCTGCTTGATAATCCGGATGGATTCGATCACCAAAGAGTTTCTGACAATTTCCGTAGAACTTTTCTTGTGGTTTGCCACAGACATTCCCTGACAAGGTGGCGTAGCAATTACGACATCAATACGGGATACATCTTCCTTTTTCCTCCACAAGTCAATTTGTGCATACAGCAATGATTGGGTGGATTCCTCTGTAATATCGCCGCAAATGTACCCACTTTCATATTTGCACTTGTTATTATATCTTTGAATATCTAATCTTCTTGCAATCAGCTCGTTGGTTGCTACGCAGTCGAATCCTTCCAGTTTAAAGCCGTAGCATCCGACTCCGGCACTGCTAAACAAGCTAATGTATGTGGGTTTGTGGTTTGTCTTCATTTTCATACCATCCTTACATTGCTTGTCTGTCATCGGGAACCAATTCCATAATATCGTCTATTCCGCAGTCAAGAGCAGTGCAAATTCTAACCAATACATCAACCGTGACATTTTCGTTTTTCCCAAGTTTTGCAATCAGAGAGTTGCTTATCCTCGCCGCTTCTCCCAGCTCTTTCTTTTTCATATTTTTATCAATAAGCAGTTTCCAAAGTTTATTGTAACGAACGGCCATGATAAGCGTCTCCTAACCACATAAAGCTATTCCAGTGTATTATAGCGCAGGTTCTTCCAAAAATCAAAAAGTAATTACACGAAAATGTAATTTATTCACGAAAAAGAGAATAAAAGAGCCAGCTGACTTAATCAAAATCAGTTGGCTCTTTGCTTATGAAAATAGAAAAATACTTCTGGAAATCACGGAAAAGACTACTTTTCCGGGTCAAAACCGGTTTTTGCGTTTCGTATCATTCCCACTCCACCGTAGCGGGGGGTTTGGAGGTGATGTCGTAGACCACCCGGTTGATATGCCGGACCTCGTTGGTGATGCGGTTAGAAACCTTGGCCAGCAGGTCGTAGGGGATGCGGGCCCAGTCGGCGGTCATGAAATCGTCGGTAGTGACGGCCCGGATGGCCAGCAGGTGGTCATAGGTCCGGTGGTCCCCCATGACGCCCACGGTACTCACCCCGGGCAGGACACAGAAGAACTGAGCCATGTTCTTTTCATAGCCGTTCTTTGCCATCTCATCCCGGAGCACCCAGTCGGCCTCCTGGAGAATCTTCACCTTTTCGGCGGTGATTTCGCCGATGATGCGGACGCCCAGACCGGGCCCAGGGAAAGGCTGCCGCCACACCAGCTCCTTGGGGATACCCAACTGCTCGCCCACCCGGCGAACCTCATCCTTAAAGAGGTCCTGCAGCGGCTCGATGGTGCCCAGGAATTTCACATCCTCGGGCTGCTTGACCATGTTGTGATGGGTTTTGATCTTATCCGCCTCCCCCTTGCCGGACTCGATCCGGTCGGGATAGATGGTTCCCTGGGCGAAGAAGCTGTCCTGGCTTCCCTGACGGCGGATTTCATCCCAGAACGCTTTATAGAACTCGGTGCCAATGATCTTCCGCTTTTCCTCCGGGTCCGTGACGCCTTTCAGGCAGGAGAGGAAATGCTCCTGGCAGTTCAGGCGGACGAATTTCATATCGAAGAGCTTGGTGAAGGTCTGCTCCACGAAGTCGCCCTCGTCCTTCCGCATCAGGCCCTGATCCACGAACACGCAGGTGAGCTGATCGCCCACGGCACGGGAGATGAGGCCCGCCGCCACGGAGGAATCCACCCCGCCGGACAGACCCAAAATCACCTTTTTGTCGCCGATCTGCCGGCGCAATTCCGCCACGGTATCCTCAATAAAAGAATCCATCCGCCAGGTGCCCTCGCAGCGGCACACATTGTACAGGAAGTTCCGCAGAATCTGCTTGCCGAACTCACTGTGGGTAACTTCGGGATGGAACTGAACGGCATAGAGCTTCTTCCCGGCGTTTTCCATGGCGGCAATGGGGCACACATCGGTATGGGCTGTAATCTTGAATCCGGCGGGCACCTTTTCGATCCGGTCGGTATGGCTCATCCACACCACGCTCTCTCTGGGTACGCCCTCCATCAGCAGGGAACCAGCTGCGTCCAGGATCAGATTGATCTTGCCGTATTCGCTGGTTTCAGCGGTGATCACAGAGCCGCCGCCCATCCAGGCCGTAAGCTGGGCGCCGTAACAGATGCCCAGAATAGGAATGCCCAGTTCCAAAACCTTGGGGTCATAATGGGGGGAGGACATGTCGTACACGCTGTTGGGGCCGCCGGTGAAGATGATGCCGCAGTAGCCGGCAGCCTGAATCTCCTCCGGAGTGATGCCGTTATAGGGCTTGATCTCGGCATAGACGTTCAGGTCACGAACCCGGCGGGCAATGAGCTGATTGTACTGGCCGCCAAAGTCTAAAACAAGAATTTTTTCCATTGCGTTTCCATCCTTTCGTTGGGTACGGTGGAATAAAGCAGAACAGGGAATGCCCAAAGCATTCCCTATCCATTTTTACAGATTGATTTCCGCGATCTCTGCGCCCACGTTTTTCAGGGCAGGCTGCACCTCGGCCAGGTATGCTTCCACCTGCTCCTTGCAGCGGCCAATGTAGTCGCTGGGATTCAGCAGGGTCTGCATTTCTTCCAGGGTCATGCCAAATTCCGGAGCTTTGGACAGCCGCTCCAGCAGGTCGCAGTCCTCGCCGTTCTTCATTTTGGCGGTAGCCTCCATGGAGCACTTGCGGATGATCTCGTGCAGCTCCTGCCGGTTGCCGCCCCGCTTGACGGCCTCCATCATCAGATTCTCCGTGGTCATAAAGGGCAGATACTCCCTTACGGTACGCTCCACGATTTTCTCATTGACATGCAGCCCGTCGGTGACGTTCTGGGCCAGGCGCAGCACGGCGTCGGCGCAGAGGAAGCCCTCGGGCAGGGAGATACGCCGGTTGGCAGAGTCGTCCAGGGTGCGCTCCAGCCACTGCGTTGCAGCGGTCATGGGAGCGTTCAGGGCGTCGGCCATGAGATACCGGGACAAAGAGCAGATCCGTTCACAGCGCATGGGGTTACGCTTATAGGCCATGGCGGAGGAGCCGATCTGGTTCTTTTCAAAGGGCTCTTCCACCTGACGGTCATGCTGCAAAAGCCGGATGTCATTGGCCATGCGGTAGCAGCTCTGGCCGATGGAGGACAGCACGTTGAGAATCCGGCTGTCCAGCTTCCGGGGATAGGTCTGACCGCAGACAGAGAAGCACTTGGCAAAGCCGAAATCACTGCTGATCATTCGGTTCATCTCGTCGATCTTGGCAGTGTCGCCGTTAAAAAGATCCATGAAGCTGGCCTCGGTGCCGGTGGTGCCCCGGCAGCCCAGAAATTTCATGCTGCCAATCACAAAGTCCAGCTCTTCCAGGTCGCTCATCAGATCCTGCATCCATAAGGTTGCCCGCTTGCCCACAGTGACCAGCTGTGCCGGCTGATAGTGGGTATAGCCCAGGGTGGGCATGGCCTTGTAGCTGTCCGCAAACTGAGAAAGGTTCTTCACCACCTTTAACAGCTCGCCCCGGAGGTATTTAAGGCCATCCCGGTAGAGCACCACATCTGCATTGTCGGTGACGTAGCAGCTGGTAGCGCCCAGATGGATGATACCGGCGGCCTTGGGAGCCACCAGGCCATAGGCATAGACATGGGCCATCACATCATGGCGCACTTCCTTTTCCCGGGCGGCGGCGGCTTCAAAATCAATTTCATCAATATGGGCTTCCAACTCTTTCACCTGCTCCTGGCTGACAGGCAGGCCCAGGGCATGCTCCGCCTTGGCAAGAGAAACCCAGAGCTTGCGCCAGGTGCGGATTCTGGTCTCGGCAGAGAACAGGTTCAGCATGTATTTGGAAGCGTAACGGGAGGACAGGGGGGATTCGTAACGATCAGTCATAGAGCTCTCCTATCAAAAGCTTATCTCAGAATGATGCTGTCCCGCTCGGGGCCAACGGACACATAACCAATGTGGCAGCCGATCTTCTCTTCGATATACTCCACATACCGCTTGGCTTCTGCGGGAAGATCATCCCAATTCCGGATGGAAGAAATGTCACACTTCCAGCCGTCCAGATATTCCATCACAGGCTTGGCATCGTTCAGCAGGCAGGGGAACGGGAATTCGTCGGTCTTTTCCCCGTTCACCTCATACTGGACACACACGGGAATTTTGTCCATATAGCCCATCACGTCCATCTTGGTCAGGGCGATATTGGTAGCACCCTGGCATCGGACACCGTAGCGGGTGGCCACGATGTCGATGGGCCCTACCCGCCGGGGACGGCCGGTTTTCGCGCCGTACTCGAAGCCGGCTTCCCGGAGCTTGTCCGCTTCCTCGCCAAAAAGCTCACAGGTGAAAGGCCCCTCGCCCACGCAGCTGGAATAGGCCTTGACCACGCCCACCACTTCGTCAATCTTTACATTGGGCATGCCGGAGCCCACGGGAGCATAGGCGGCAATGGGATTGGAGGAGGTGGTGTAGGGGTGGATGCCATAGTCCAGGTCCCGCAGCGCACCCAGCTGAGCCTCGAAGAGGATCTTCTTGCCCTGAGCCTGGGCATCCCGGAGGAACACACCGGTGTCGCAGATATAGGGCTTGATCTTTTCGCAGTAGTCATTCAACCAGGCTTCCAGCGCCTCCATGGTCACGGGCTCAGCTCCGTAGACCCGGGTGAGGGTCAGGTTTTTCCACTCCAAAAGGTCCTGCAAATGGGCTTTCAGGTGCTCGGGGTATAGGAGCTCACCGGCCAGCACCGTCTTTTTGGAGAATTTATCCGCATAAAAAGGCGCAATGCCCTGTTTGGTGGAGCCGAATTTCTTGTCGGCCAGTCTTGCTTCCTCCAGGCCGTCCAGATCCCGGTGCCAGGGCATCAGCAGGGAGGCCCGGTCGCTGATTTTCAGATTCTCGGGGGTCAGAGCCACGCCCTGCGCTTGAACCTCCTGCATTTCTTTCCACAGGTTTTCCGGATCCAGCGCCACACCGTTGCCCAGGATATTCACCACACCCTTGCGGAAAATGCCGGAGGGCAGCAGGTGCAGGGCGAATTTGCCGAACTCATTGATCACAGTGTGACCGGCATTTCCGCCGCCCTGGTAACGAACCACCACATCATAATCCTGGGTCAGCAGGTCCACCATGCGGCCCTTGCCCTCGTCGCCCCAGTTGATGCCAACAATTGCACAATTTCCCATATCGTTCACCAATTAAGCCAAAGTAGCTTCCATACGCTTCATAATCTCCGCGTAGGCTTCCTCCACGCCGCCCATATCCCGGCGGAAACGATCCTTGTCCAGCTTCTCATGGGTCTTCACATCCCACAGGCGGCTGGTATCGGGGCTGATCTCGTCGGCCAGGACGATGGTGCCGTCGCTGAGCCGGCCGAACTCCAGCTTGAAATCCACCAGAGTCACACCGGCGGAGAGCCAGAAGGCCTTGAGCACCTCGTTCACCTTGAAAGCATACTTCTCAATGGTGTCGATTTCCTCGGCAGTGGCCAGCTTCAGGGCCAAGGCGTGATAGCGATTCAGCAGAGGGTCGCCCAGCTCGTCGTTCTTATAGGAGAACTCGATGGTGGGCTGGTCAAACACGATGCCCTCCTCCACGCCATAGTGCTTGGCAAAGGAGCCGGCAGAGATGTTGCGGACAATTACTTCCAGGGGAACGATGGAAACCTTTTTCACGATGGTCTCCCGCTCGTTGATCTCCTGGATATAGTGGGTGGGAACCCCCTGTTTTTCCAGGTAAGCCATCAGGCGGTTGGACATCTGGTTGTTGATGACGCCCTTGCCCTTGATGGTGCCCTTTTTCAGGCCGTTGAAGGCGGTGGCATCGTCCTTGTACTCCACGATCAGCTTCTCGGGATCACTGGTAGCAAAGACCTTCTTGGCCTTGCCCTCATACAGCTGCTGCAGCTTCTCCATGATTCGTTTCTCCTCCTGTTTATTTCCGCCGCCACCGGGGTGACAGCTTGGTATTTTTGATGGATTCTGTGGGAAAAAGGCCATTCTGAGCAGGAAAACATCCCCTTTTCCCCAACATGGAATTTTACAACACCGGCCGCGGTTTGTCAACGATTTAGAAAACGATTCTATCATTGATACAAAAAGCCGCGCTCACTTCCGCAAAAACCCCATGTATTCGTCAAACAGGTTGAAAAGCATGTCTCCGGCGCAAACGGGGCACCGTAGAGATACTGGTTGATCCGGTGCTTGTCCGCCGGAACGCGGCTTTCCAGCTCCCGGGCCTTTACCCCCCTCCCGGCGGCAGATTCCATGATAAATCCCACGTTCCAGCATGCCGGTCTTGTGCAGCGGATTGGCCATTTTCTCCACTCCTTTTATTTATCATAACACATTTTGCGGAATTATACACGGTTTTTTTCAAGAAGCGGGCTCTGTCAAGTCTCAGCTTCAACAAAAAATCCCCCTTAATTTCTACAAAAACGACTGCTTTCGTTCTGGCATTTTATGTAAAAATGTGCTATAGTAAAAAAGAGCACAAGGATATCGAAAATGGCATCGCGAGCACTCGCTTTGCAGGCCCTTGACCGGTGGGCCCGTCAGAACTCCCAATAACCTACACGAGGTAATGCCATGGACAGCAAAAAGCGGCAATCCATCAGTGTGATGATTGGCGGTGTGCATTCCTATTTTCCCCAACAAATGATTCGGGGAATCATCACCAGAGCCCAGCAAGAGGATATCAATTCCTACTTTTTCCTGCGGATTCACACCAAGCCTTTTTTTCAGAGCCTTTTGGGTGATTTCAGCAACAACATCTACGACTATCAATTTAATACCGTTCATGATTACTGCCGCATCAGCGGTACCGATGGATATATCATCAACTACGGCACCATTGGCTTCCACATGAATCGGGACGATTCCTGGAGCTTTGCCCAGCGCTACAACAGCCATCCCCTGGTGATCGTCACCGAAAAGGTGGATTTGCCCAATTGCCACAACATCATTTCCGACAACCGTCAGGGGATGTATGATGTGATCAAGCATCTGGTTACCGTGCATGGCTGCAAAAAAATTCTCTTTATGCGGGGGCCCCGGCGGAACACCGACGCCATTGAGCGATTCCAGGGCTATCTGGATGCCATGGAGGACTTCCATCTTCCCGTAGACGATTCCATGATCGGCAAGGGCGACTTCTCCGCCTATGTGGACGCCGAGGTGGAGCGGGTGCTGGATGCCAACCCTGACGCCGATGCCTTTGCCTTTTCCAACGATGAAATGGCCTCCTCCTGCTACCGGGTCTGCGAAAAGCGGGGGCTTCGCATCGGCACCGACCTGAAAATCACCGGCTACGACGGCGGCGAATTCTCCGACAAGCTGATTCCG
>JAXECZ010000048.1:0-7327 GCA_034104845.1 Faecousia sp.
GTCCTGTGTTATCTTATTCATAGCGGATAGGGTGGCACCTGCCTTTCGGTTTTGTCTGGACAACTCAACCTTAGCACATGCCATCTCTATTCGCTATTCTTTTTTACTTTCATTTGTCACACATCATTGTAACACCTACAAAGCCAATACATATGCCATGTGAAGCAGTGATTTCAAAAAAACGGGAAAAAATAAAAATGAAATATTGCAATGTAAGACAAAAATGTATATAATGTTTCTGTTAAAGACGGAAACCCAAATTATTCTGAACTTTGGAGGAATCATTCCATGACAAGCAATGTACGCCCTGAAACCATGCAGCGCATTACCACGCCGGAGCTGGCCAAGGCATTTATCGACGAGCAGATTGCCGCTGTCCGCGCACAGGTCGGCGACAAGAAGGTGCTGCTGGCTCTGTCCGGCGGTGTGGACTCTTCCGTTGTGGCTGCTCTGCTGATTCGGGCCATTGGCAAGCAGCTGGTCTGCATCCATGTGAACCATGGCCTGATGCGCAAGGGGGAAAGCGAGGATGTGATCCGTGTGTTCGGTGAGCAGATGGATGCCAACCTCATTTATGTGGATGCTACCGACCGTTATCTGGATCTTCTGGCCGGTGTATCCGAGCCGGAGCGCAAGCGCAAGATCATCGGTGAGGAATTCATCAAGATCTTCGACGAAGAGGCAGCCAAGCTGGAGGGCATTTCCTTCCTGGCTCAGGGCACCATCTATCCCGACATTCTGGAGTCCAAGGGTGTTAAGGCACATCACAATGTGGGTGGCCTGCCGGAGGAGATGGACATGGAGCTGGTGGAGCCTGTGAAGCTGCTGTTCAAGGACGAGGTTCGCGTGGTTGGCGAGGCTCTGGGCCTGCCTCATTCCATGGTCTACCGTCAGCCCTTCCCCGGCCCCGGTCTGGGTGTCCGGTGCCTGGGTGCCATCACCCGTGACCGCCTGAACGCTCTGCGGGAGGCCGATGCCATCCTCCGGGAGGAGTTCGATAAGAACGGTCTAGCAGGAAAGGTCTGGCAGTACTTTATCGCCGTGCCGGATATGAAGAGCGTGGGTGTCAAGGACGGCAAGCGTTATGAGGGCTGGCCTGCCATCATCCGCGCGGTCAATACTACCGATGCCATGACAGCAACCATTGAGGAGATTCCCTACCCCGTTCTGCATAAGATTACCGACCGCATCACCCATGAGGTTCCCGGTATCAACCGCGTCTGCTTCGACCTGACTCCTAAGCCCATCGCCACCATTGAGTGGGAGTGAGTTTTTTGTAATTGGGAATCTCACACATCCTCTAACCGCCCCAAAAAGGCAACTTCTCGCAGCCTGAGACCTCCCAGGAAAATCTAAGAATTTAAGACCTTGTGTAGCACATTTTTTCGTGCTGCATAAGGTCTTTTTTCTTCTTATTTTGTCCTTGCATCACACTCAGCAACCCCTGCTAAACTCCCCTTCGGGACATGAGCAGACCCAGAAAAGATATTCATTTTTCTCTGGGCAAACTCCAATATTCCCCCATCATATTATAGTTCCAACCCCTTAAAACGGGCAGGAAATCCCCGTATTTTTCTTTTCAAGAATCCAACGGGAAAAGGATAGGGTCAAGAAAAGGCCCTGCAACTTTCTTGAGCTTTTCCAATCTTTTCTCCGCATTTTCCTATCATTTTCTTTTATTTCTCACGTCATTTCTTGCTTTCTCCCCGTTTTTTAGAGAGAAAAGGGAGAATGAGATAAGGAAGAAAAAAGAGCCTTATAGGGCCTCGCAAAGCCTCATAGCAGCCTCGTTTGATTCATCCTATGATACGAGAAAGAATGAGATTGGGGCGAGAAGCAAAGAAAGATAATGGCAGGAAAAGATAGGAAGAAATGAGAGAAAGAGAAGAAAAAAGAGGGAAAAATCCCTACCCGTAAAGTTAGAAAAAACTATAATTATAATGGGTAAGTCTATTCTTCATAAAGCCTGAAAAAGAGAACAATTCAGGGAAAAATGGAGAGATGGAGAGAGAATGCGTGGATTTGCCCTTTGGAGGATATTTGAGTTTACCCTATGACACCGAAAAAGCTGAAAAGTGCTGAAATACCAACGTTTTTTCGGTTTTGCCCACCGCTTCTGATAAGGTTTTGATAAGAATCCGCTGAAACGCAATTATTCTGCGTTGCCAGTGGCTTGTGAGTAAAGAGTAATTTCACTTGGCTCACAAAATACCCATATTAGCATTTAGCCCGTACTGATCGGATGGTCAGTACGGGCTTTTTGCGTTCATCAAATGGATTTATTCTTTTTCAGAGCCTCGATCAGCATATCGCTGAACTCCTGTGAAGGAACTTTTCCCCAAATCTGAGTGGTATCCTCTGCTGGGAATGTATAACGCCAACGGTCATACTGCTCTTTGCTGATCTCGCCGTTTCTGAACTTCTCAGCCTGTTCCGCCCAGGCGGACAGCATTTTGAAAACAGAAACATCGGTGAAATACCATTCACGCTACATGGCTCTTTTATAGCTTGCGAGAAGAATGCTGCGCATTGCCGAAATATCGCCCTTCGACGCAGGCTCCCCTCCAAAGCAGCTTCGATACAGCTTTTCGACAGTCGGTCGAAGCAAGCGGACAGCCTCAGGGCATCGCCTGTTTAATTCTGTCTCACAAAATGAGAGGAATTCCTCCGACTGGCTGTTTGCGTTCTGGGGAAGCCCAAGTCTGTGCATTCGGGAATACAAGGCCTGAAACACAAAGATCAGGCGCTGTTGCCGGGAGTACCTATGAAAAGGATCGTACCCAAAGGTCCTGCAAAAAAATCTCCCGATAAGTCCCAGTCCGGCCACGGTGAAGATTACCAGGGCAACATACATCAAAACCGTAATGATCTGTTCAACCGAATACGCCTTGATATGGAGTCCGCCGGAGCCAGACATGTAGGTATCCGCATCCCTACTGTCAGCCAGGGTCTCTTCCGCGCGCAAATCCTCATCCTCCTGCATCTGACTGCCATCGTCCACAATCGCTTCTATTTTCTCCCCGCCGGAGCCCACCTCCTCATAGGTTCCGATCACGCCTGGGGTCATATCCTTGGGCATCCACCCTATCCCCGGTACATAGATCTCCGCCCACGCCTGGGCGTTATCTCCCTGTACTGTGGCGGTATAGGTTCCATTGGACTGGGCGGAGAACAAAGGCGCAGGGATCTCATAGCCTACCACATATCTTGCCGGGATGCCAAACATACGGTACAGAACCACCGCGGCTGACGCAAAATGGACACTGTTTCCCGTTTTGGATTCAAACAGGAAGTACGCTAATGCATCTTTTCCCTCCGGCACAGCCTCCGGATTCAGCTGGTATTGATAATTCTCCGCCAGATACCCACGGATCCAGGAGGTGATTTCCTCTGTATTTTGATCGGCGCTCCAATGGTTCTGGGCGATCACCCCATCGACTTTTTCCTGTAATGCGTCCATACCGGGGCATTGGGCTTGATTGTTTGTAACGCTGAAAGCCCGATAGGATTCCTCTACCCGGTCTAACACGTTGCTGGTACCTTCCAGCGCATTCCACGCGGACAACACAGCCTCCATATCCTTCCGAAAAAAGAAGTAGAACCTGTCCTCCTGCTCAGACTGTCCCGCAACCGCCCCATCCCCGGAACTCACCTGATAGTAATCATTCAGATAGGTACCATAGGGAAGATAAGTATAGTCGTCATTCGCGTTTATTCTCTCAACCAGCAGCTGGGCAGGCTCAATGGAGAACGCGGACATTGCTGAGGCCACATCAGGATCCTCTGAATGCCCCTGGGCCAAGGCAAAGGCTGTTCGAAGAAACGTCAGATTCTGGATATAAAGTCTTGGGGATCCCTCTGTATTCCAGTTGATCGCCGCGCCGTCAAAGGTAGTGCCGTAATGATTCTTCCAGCCGCCATTGTCATAGATCGTACCGATATAGCCTTTCAGGAAGATGGCTTCTTTCGGTTTTGTATTCAGCGTCAGCTTCAGGTCCTCCACACCTTCCAGCAGGTATCCCTCATTGCTGCCCACCGCACCGTCCTGCACACCGCCGCCAATGGTTTCGAAACGCAGGTTCCACTGGCCAGCGCTGAACTCCGGCAGGAGCTTCATCACCTTCGTCAGAAAGCTGCTTTGTATTTCCAAAGAGATCTGCTGGGCGGGTTTCAGGGAAACGGACAGCAGCGGGCGAACCAGGAAGAATCCCGGAACGGACAGGAGCAGGAAAGCACCCAGCATAATGAGGGTGCTTTTTTTCTGTATAGACTGAAAACGCAGTTGATTTTCTTCTTTTAATTTCTGATTCTTTCCTCCCCACATGCGGTGCTGCCGTTTCGGCTTTGAAAACGCCATGCAAAGTACAATTCCAAGTAGGACGAGAAACAGTGCCACTGTATTGTTTGCCGCGCCGCACAACGCAAGCAAGACCAGAAGCGGGAAAAGCAGCAGGTAGGACATCAACAGGGAATTCTTGTGAAACAAGGACACGCCAAACCAGAGCATAGGCGGGAAAGTCGCCAGGAGCAAAAAAATCTCTGCCGCGCCGTCGCTTATTGTAGCTGCCGGAGCATCCGGCTCCCAGTTATATGTCCGATTCAGGGTGTCCACCACCAAATTGCCAAACTGCCGCATCCCTCTGAAAAAGGTGTCCTGGCAGAGGAACAGCAGCAGAAGATACAGTAGAATAGTCGCCGTCCCAATCGCCAGCCAATGCCGCTGACACCATGAATTGCACAGCAAGGCAGTCACCCCCACGCACAGAAGAAACGCGGCAGGATAGAACCACAGCGAGACCGGAACGGAAAAACCGGATGCAAACAGCATCATGAGTCCGCCCATAAGGCATGACAGCAGCAAAACATCTACCGCGAACCAGAGCAGGCGATGAGACTTCGGCACGCTTTCGGGCTGAAAGAAGCGGTCGGAAACATATAGGCCAGATGGTTCATCACGGCGTTTTTGCACGGACAAGATTGCCCTGTAGGTCGATTTCGATGCATGTGCCTTTCGTTTCATCTAAATATATCTCCTTCAGAAGCGGGGAATCGTCTCTTGGCTGGAAGGAATCCGTCCGTAAAAGTAAGCACAGCATTTCCTGTAAGCCCGTCTCATCGGATACACGGCTGTGCACCACCATGCTGCCAAGACTGTCAATCCAAAGCACCATGTGCCGTTTTTCCATTTTCAGCAGCATTGCCGATGTGGCCGCAACGGTTTCAAGGAAATGGTCCCAAGCCGCCGGATCCCGCCGGACTTCGGGCAAATCGGGGGATTCCCGCAGATTCAAATATAACCACGTCAGCTTCTCGGCAGGCTCCAGCATTTCCCTTACCATCAGATCATTCCATCGGGCTGAGAGCTTCCAGTGAACCAGCTTCAGCGAGTCACCTTCCCGGTAGCTGCGGATCTCAGAGACATCCAAAGCGTTATTCCCCTGTTTCTCGCTGTCCCCATTCTCGTCGGGGAATACACCTTGTACGTCCGGCAGTTCCCGGTCCCCGCGCAGCACCTCGGGCAGGATAAACAGCATCGATTTCTCTTCGCTGGCAATCCGGCAGCGGCGCTGAAAGGCACCCATAAAATCCGTGATCACCAGCTGGTCGGGACGGATCTCCAGGCAGCCGCAATGGTCACTGTCCATTTGAAAACACAGGCAGCCCTGTTCCTCACTGTCCAGCATGAGCTTTCCTTTGAGCAGCAATTCTTCCTTTTCCGGGAACGCGCGCACCGCAAGCCGCACCATCAGCTGTGGGATCGGAAACCGGCTGGTATTTGTCAGCTCCGCGCGGATCTGAAAGGATTCTCCCCGAAGCACCCAGGTCTCAGGGAGCAATACCCGCACTTTCACCTTTTGAGACAGCCAGAGCGCCTGACAGAAAGCCGCCAGATAAACCATCAGCTCGAGTCCAAGCAGGAAATACACAAAATCGTTTTTCAGCGACACCGCCAGAACGAGTGTTATGGAAAGAAGCGCGATGGGCTTCCACCACTTAGCCACGGAATTTCATCCTCTCCGGCAGGGGTGCTTCTACACGCTCCACGATCTGCTTTAGGATGTCGTTTGCCGCCCAGTGATTCATTTTGGCCTCCGAGGACAGGCGCAGCCGATGAACGGCTATGTACGGAAACATGTCGGAAACATCCTTCGGGATCACATACTTTCTCCCGCAAACATAAGCGTTGGCTCTTGCGATGGAGGCCAGCGCCAGGGTGCCGCGGGGGCTGAGTCCCAGCTCGATCCCCGGATGATGCCGGGTTTCGGCACACAGATTGACAATATATTGATAAATCGGATCTGAAACCACCACCTGACGCACCTGTGCCTGCATATCCAGCAGCTCTTGCCTGTTGGTTACCGGACGAACGGATTGCAACGGGCCTCTCAGAGACTGTTTTTTCAGTATCGTGATCTCATCATCATGGCTGGGATACCCCATAACGACGCAGACCTGGAACCGGTCCAGCTGGGATTCCGGCAGCATCTGGGTGCCTGTATAGCCGGCGGGGTTTTCCGTAGCAATGACCACAAAGGGGGATGGTACCGGACGGGTAACACCGTCCACGGTAACCGCGTTTTCCTCCATAACCTCCAGCAGAGCGGACTGGGTTTTGGGGGAGGTTCGGTTGATTTCGTCCGCCAGAAACAGGTTGCACATAATGGCGCCGGGCTGGTAAATAAACTTCTCCTGCTCTCTTTGATACATCGCAAAACCGGTAATATCCGAAGGCAGAACATCCGGTGTAAACTGAATTCGCTTCTGTTCCAACCCCATTGCCGTGGCAAAGGCCAGTGCAAGGGTCGTTTTTCCCACACCGGGGATATCCTCGATCAACACATGGCCGCCGGACAGAATCGCGCACAGGATGGTACGGATGCATTCGGACTTGCCAATGATGGCTTTGGAAACCTCCTGGATGATTTGCGCGGCCTTTTCATTCTGATTCATAGATGCTGTCTCCTCCTATCGTTGCACAGCCATTTCCTAGCCTCGCTTTTGCTGTTTCCGCAAATCCCGTACGGTCAGAACCGTCAGCCAAATGCCTGTCAGCGACACCAGTACGGCGGCAATCCAGGCGGCTGTTTTCATGTTATCCTCCGCCAGAATGACGAAATTGGACAAAACAGAACCGTATTCACTGCCGTCAGGCTGTATGGAAGCAGGATCGACGATAACCGTTTCACTGGTTCCGTCGGAATTGACCAGAGTGACCTCTCTGGGCGCGGGGTCATAGCTTTGGAGATTGTTCTGGAGGATCTCCTCCTCAGAGGGCTTGTCCTCCTGGCAAAGCTCGGCCAATACGATATAGCGCTGGTAGTTCTGC
>JAXECZ010000049.1:0-16663 GCA_034104845.1 Faecousia sp.
GCGGAAGGTTTCGGGCGGCATGGTGGCCGTCCCTGCAGGGCAAGGTGTTATTCTTCCGGCCAGATGCCGTTGTTTTTGGAAAGCAGGTGCTCCGGGCCGCCCAGGGAAAAGGTGTTCCTGTGGCCCAGGTGGCGGGCGTATTCCGCCACGGTGTCTGCTTGGGTACCGGAATGGCAGAAAAGGAAGAGTGGCGTGTCTTTTGGCAGCTTTTTTACCCGCAGGAGCGCTCCCTGGATGGAGTCGTGAACGGCATAGGGCAGCGCTCGAACCCCGTCCTCCTCCCGCAGGTCCAGGAGCAGTCCGCCGGCTTTCAGGGCGGGCAGGGCATAGCTCCAGCTCGTGCGCAGCTGCTGCAGCGCAGCCAGAAGCACCGTCATTGTTCCGCCGCCCCGGCACTGGATGTGGAGCGCAGAATCATGAATGGAACCGGAAAGAAATTTCTCCGGGTAGGCGCTCTCTTTCACGCATTTGGGGCAGCCGGGCAGGGTGATGACATAGCCGTTTTCGCACACCAGATACAGGTGGGAGTCCCCGGGAGCCTCCAAAATGGACAGAATTATTCCGCATTGGGCCGGGAGCTCCGGATGGGTCTGGGGTGCGATTGCCGTCTCCACCCAGGTGCTTCCGGAGACGGAGCAGAACAGATGGGCCAGGTTGGTGTCATCCAGCCCGGCCAGATAAAAGCCCGATTTGCACCGGGCCACGGCGGTAAAGCGGCATTTGGGATAGAGGCCCCGGTATTGGCCGTTGAAGTCGAAGACCTCCTCGCCGGAGGCGGTGCGCCTGACCAGGGTGCCTTCGTCGGTGAGAATGATTTCCATGGAGTATCCCCTTACAGATTGCTGGCGATTCGAATATCCAGCTGGGTATGGTAGACCTTGTTTTCTGGCAGCTCTCCAAAGGCCAGATAGCGGAACAGGGCTTCCAGGGGCATGGAGCCCTGTTTTTCCGGCTCCTGGGTAATGGTGGCGGAAATGATGCCGTTTCGCACCATCTCCTCCTGCACGGGCACCAGGTCGTTGGTGATGATGCTGATTTCCTTTTTTTGATCCAGGGCCCGGATGATGCGGCAGACCTCATAGTTGCCGGGATTCACCAGATAGATCGCCGTGATGCCGGGATTCTCCCCCAGGAATTCCCGCAGCAGCCGCTCGTCCACCTCGGGGTCGTTGTGGATGAACAGGGTGCCCACGATCCGGCAGTTGGGATACCCCTCGGCGATGCGGCGGCTGAAGCCCTCCACCCGCTGCTGGTAGCTCTGAATCTGGTGGTTGCTCTGGCCCTCGGTGATGATGGCGATGGTAGCGTGATCGCCCCCGGTGAGCGCACACAGTCCGGCGGCGATGGTGCCGGACTTAAAATAGTCACAGCTGACAGACAGGAGCTCGTTGTGGTTTTCCGGAGCAATGTTGTAATAGGCCACGGGGAAGCTCCGGCGGGAGCCGTCGGGGCGGTACATTGCGGTAGTGATTCCTGGGGAGACCAATCCGTCCAAGGAATCCAGGCTGAAGCCCTCCGGAATATTCAGCCGGGACTTGAGAAAGCCCTCTTCGGAAACATAGACATCATTGTACAAAAAAGTGACGGTCACACCGAATTCTTTCAATTCCTCCGCTTTTTTCTGGGCGGCCCGGTTGATGTCGTCAAAGAAGGGGTGGCCCTTCTGGCACTGGGCAATGAAGCCCAGGTGGAGCTTTCTTTTCCGGACGGCCAGACTCTGGGCGGCTCGATTGGGGACGTATTGCAGTTGCTCCGCCGCCTCCAGCACCCGCCGCCGGGTCTCGGCATTCACCCGCCCCCGGTTGTGCAACACCCGATCCACCGTGCCGATGGAAACGCCGCATTTTTCTGCGATTTCTTTTACCGTTGCCATTATAACTCACCTCAAAACCTGTTTTCCCCTGGCGCCGCATGACGAAAGCGTTTCGAAAATGCATATTGCATCCCTGTAGTAGGGGCGGCTATTAGCCGCCCGCAACCGAGCGGTCCGATGAATGGTAAAGTCTGCCCTTCTTGCCGTTCCGAATGCCCGTTAACCGACATATCACCATCATTTGTGCCGGATTTGTCATCGTACAGGCGGAACGGCACGCCGGCCGTTCCCGGACAGCGGGGCAAATTTTCCCCGGCGCCTCAGGTGCGAATTTACAAAAAGTATAGCAACAGAATGATTTGCCGTCAAGGAATAATTCCCGGGAGGGTTCGGAGTCGTTGACAAAAGAGCCGGATTGGATATAATGGAAGCAGAAAAAATCGGCCTTCACGGGGCCGGGGCAGAGGGTGAGAGTCATGGCAACCATGATGGAAATTGCACGCCTGGCGGGAGTGTCCAGAGGCACGGTGGATCGAGTCATCAACGGCCGGGGCGGCGTTTGCGCCGAGACCACGGAGCGAATCCTTCGGGCGGCAGCCCAGCTGGAGTATTCTCCCAACCGGGCGGCCAAGGCTCTGAGTGCGGGGAAACGGGATTTTTCCATTGATTTTATCATGTTCAATCCCGGGAAAGCCTTTTTTTACCAGGATGTCCAGCTGGGTGCCCAGACTGCGGTGGAGGAGCTGCAGGAGAGCGGCCTGCGGCTGAACCTACGGTATCTGAGCAGTTGGAGTGAAGAAGAGGTAATCTCCCGGCTGGACGAGGCGGTGGAAAGCGGTGCCTCCGCCATTGCGGTGTTCGCCACCCGGGATCGGGGGGTAGTGGAACGGATTGCACAGATCACCCGTTCCGGTATTCCGGTGTTGACGCTAGGAGCGGAAATCCCGGAGTGCGGTCAGCTGGGCTTTGTGGGCAGCAATGCCTTCCGGGCCGGGCGGACGGCTGCGGGACTGATTCATCTGATTCAGCACCAGGAGATTCACCTGGGGGCCATCTTCGGTCACCGGAGCTGGTTCTACCACTCGGGCCGTCTGGAGGGAATGAAGGCCGGTCTGGCGGAGCTGGACAGACCCTGGAGCCTCTCCTTCGCTGCCTGCAGCAATGACGACGAATTCGACTGCTTTGATGTGGTGAAGGAGCAGATGCAGCTGCACCCGGAGGTAAACACCCTGTTCCTGTCCACCAGCAGTGCCTATGGGGGCTGCCGGGCCCTGGAGCGGCTTCGCCTGCCCCGGATGCCCAAGGTAGTCTGCTACGACAGCACCCCCGGCATCCGGGAAATGCTCCACAGGGGCATCATCTCCGCCACCATCGGCCAGGAGCCCATGCGCCAGGGCCGGGAGGCCGTCCTGCTGCTTTACGACTACCTGGCCTACGGCACCCTTCCCAGAGAGAAAAACATCTACACAGAGAACAAAATCATCATTCAGGAAAACCTGTGAACCATTCCAGAGGTGCTTCGCTGCGGCGAAGCACCTTCTTTTTGTGGCGGGTGCGTGTAATGTTACAAGTACACAGTTGATGCACGTTAACGCACTATCTTTGAATCTGACACATTTTCGCCCAGAACATTGTGCAGAATCAACAGTATCAACGCATTTAATCTATAAATATCAGACAATAAATAAAATATTACGCAGAATTTGCTTGACGTGCAGCGGGCTCAGTGCTATATTTTTATTATACACGTACACGCATTGCACGCCCACAAGAGAAGCACTGCGATTTGCAGCGTGAACGCATCCCATAACTGCGGATGCACCAAATTCCGGTAAAGGAGAAAACTGTATGATTTACTATGTCAATGCATCTGCCTCCCGTCAAGGCAACGGCACCAAGCAGATGCCCTTCAAGCACATCAACGATGCGGCGAAGGTTGCCATGCCCGGCGATGTGGTTTCCGTCGCCCCCGGCGTTTACCGGGAGTACGTCAACCCTGTCCACGCAGGGCGGGAGGATGCCCGGATCGAGTACCGCTCCGAGGTACCCCTGGGTGCCCGGATCACCGGCGCCGAGCTGCTCTCCGGATGGGTGCCCTATGAGGGAACCACCTGGATGGCCAAGGTGGACAACGGCGTGTTCAACGGCTTCAACCCCTACAAGGAGCCCGTCATCGGCGACTGGTACTTCTACCCCAAGGACCCCGCCACCGGAAAGATTCTGGATATGCACCGGGGCGCCGTGTACATGAACGACCAGATGTTTTACGAGACCTTTACCCTGGAGGAGTGCGTCAAGGGCGAGGTATTCAAGAAGTCCTGGCAGCCGGAGCTGTCCATCTACAAGTGGTTTGCCCAGGTGGACGAGAAGGAGACCACCATCTACGCCAACTTCCAGGGCAAGAACCCCAATGAGGAGTGCGTGGAGATCAACGTTCGCAACAACTGCTTCATGCCCGATAAGAAGGGTGTGGGCTACATCACCCTCAGCGGCTTCGTGGTGGACAAGGCTGCCACCAACTGGGCTCCTCCCGCCGCCTACCAGGACGGCATGATCGGCGCCCACTGGTCCAAGGGCTGGATCATTGAGGACTGCGACATCTCCAACTCCCGCTGCTGCGGCATCTCCTTCGGCAACTACCATCAGACCGAGAAGGGCAACGACAACTACTTCACCCACAAGCACGTGAAGAGTCCCACCCAGATGGAGCGGGATGCGGTGTGCATCGCCCAGTACGACGGCTGGACCAAGGAGACCGTTGGCTCCCACATCGTCCGCCGCTGCCACATCCATGACTGTGGCCAGGCCGGCATCGTGGGCAGAATGGGCTGCGTGTTCTCCATCATCGAAGACAACCACATCCACAACATCAACAACTCCCAGCAGCTCACCGGCGCCGAGATGGGCGGCATCAAGTTCCACGCCGCCATCGATGTGATCTTCCGCCGGAACCACATCCACCACTGCACCATGGGCATTTGGACCGACTGGCAGGCCCAGGGCACCCGGTTCACCCAGAACCTGATGCACGACAACCATGTTCCCGCCGGTACCGACGCCGGTATGATGGACATGAGCCAGGACATCTTCGTGGAGGTCGGCCACGGCCCCACCCTCATCGACAACAACATCCTGCTGTCCAAGGCCTCCGTCCGCTGGGCCACCCAGGGCGTGGCCGTGGTGCACAACATCCTGGCCGGTGCCTTCACCTGCGTGGGTGCCGGTACCGATATGGTCACCTCCAAGGGTGCCACCCAGCGCCGCTACACCCCCTACCACATTCCCCACCGCACCGAGGTGGCCGGCTTCATGACCATTCTCCACGGCGACAACCGGGTTTACAACAACATCTTCGTTCAGAAGTATCCCCATGTGGAGAAGTCCGGCAGCGCCGAGTCCATGGGCTTCAAGGCCGTGGAAAACGACTGGGCCGGCAATGCCGTGTGGGATGAGTACCCCACCTACGAGGAGTGGATTGCCAAGTTCAAGCTGGGCGAGCGGGCCGACATGATGACCATGATGGAGCTGATGGACTACCACTTCGAGCACCTGCCCGTGTGGATTGACGGCAACGCCTACTTCGGCGGTGCCCGTCCCTGGAACCGGGAGGCCAACAAGCTGGTGGACGAGCACAGCCCTGTGAGGCTGGAGCTGGTGGAAAAGGACGGCAAGTACACCCTGGACACCAACGTCTACGACTTCCTGGGCGACTTCAAGTGCGGCATCATCAACAGCGACATCCTGGGCGAGGCCTTCGAGCCCGAGGAGCGCTATGAGAATCCCGACGGCACCGACATCATCTTCAACGAGGACTATCTGGGCGATCATCGTGGTGTTTCCACCATCCCCGGTCCCTTCGCCGATGCCGCAGCCTGCACCAAGCAGGTCTGGTAATTCCCGACTACCGTAAAATGTCCTTTGAGGGAGTGAGAATTTGGAAAAAGAAGTATTGTTAAGCTGCAAGGGCATCTGCAAGGAATTCGGCCCCACCCGGGCGCTGATCAACGTGGATTTCGAAATCCGCCGAGGCCAGGTCTGCGGCCTCATCGGTGAGAACGGCAGCGGTAAGTCCACCCTGACCTCCATCTTCGCCGGTGCGCAGCAGCCGAACCGGGGCGAGATGTTCTGCAAGGGCCAGCCCTACAAGCCCGCCAACATGGTGCAGGCCCAGATGCACAAGGTCGCCATGGTAGTTCAGGAGGCGGGCACCCTGCCCACCGTGGATGTGGCAACCAACGTGTTCGTGGGCAACCTGGAACGCTTCAAGAAACATGGCTTCCTGGATATCAAGACGATGAAGTCCGAGGCCGACCGGATTCTGGCAGAGGTTGGTGCTCCGGAAATCAAGGCGGATATGCCTCTGGCAGTCCTGAATTTCGAAGACCGGAAGATCGTGGAGATCGCCCGGGCCATGTACCTGGAGCCGGATGTGCTGATCATCGATGAGACCACCACAGCTCTGGCTACCAAGGGCAGAAACATCATCTACAACATCATCAGAAAAATGCAGCAGGAGGACAAGGCCGTCATCTTCATCTCCCACGACCTGGACGAGCTGATTCAGGTGTGCAACACCATCACCGTTCTCCGGGATGGCGTGATGATCGACACCCTGAACGGCAGCCAGATGACGGTGGACAACATGCGCCGCCTGATGGTGGGCCGTGACCTCCAGGGCGACTACTTCCGCAGCGACTGGGACGGCCGGCTGACCGACGAGGTGCTGCTGGATGTGCGCCATGTCACCTCCGGCGACGGCTACATCGAAAACCTCAGCCTCCAGCTGCACAAGGGCGAGATCCTCGGCCTGGGCGGTCTGGCAAACTGCGGAATGCATGAGCTGGGCAGGATCATGTTCGGCATTGACAAGCCCGTCACCGGTGAGGTCATCGTCACCAAGACCGGCAAGAATGTGAGCGATCCTGTCAGTGCAGTGCGCCAGGGCCTCGGCTATGTGTCCAAGGACCGGGACAAGGAATCCCTCATGCTCCAGTCCAGCATCCAGGACAACATCGTCCTGCCCAACCTGGACCGGCTGCAGAAGAATTTCCACCTGTCCCAGAAGGACTGCGACAAGGAGGCCAATGAGCAGGTGAAGAGCCTGCGCATCAAGTGCGTCTCTGCCAAGCAGTTCTGTACCGAGCTGTCCGGCGGCAACAAGCAGAAGGTTGCCTTCGGCAAATGGATGGGCGCAGGCTGCGACATCCTGATTCTCGATTGCCCCACCCGTGGCATCGACATCGGTGTGAAGGCGGATATGTACAAGCTGATCAATGACATGAAGAAGCAGGGAATGGGCATCGTCATGATCTCGGAGGAGCTGGTGGAGCTGATCGGAATGAGCGACCGCATGGTCATCATGAAGGACGGCCACATCGCCGCAGAGGTCATGCGTTCTCCCGATGTAACCGACTCCCAGCTGATTGAGTACATCATCTGATGGGAGGAGAGCAATATGAGCAAGCAAACGACGGTAGATACTTCCATTCAGGATACCCTGAATAAGAAGGCCAAGCAGAAGCAGCTGATTACTACCCTGCTGCCCTACTGCGGCCTAGTCTTCATCATCATCTTTTTCTGCATCGCCTGCGGAAGCAAATTCGTGGACGGGCAGAACGTGCAGAACCTGGTCAACCAGTGCTTCACCAGCGTCATCGTGGTGGCAGGCGCCTGCTTCATCTACGCCACCGGCGCCATGGACATGTCCGTGGGTGCCATCCTGGGTATGTGCTGCTTCTCTGCGGCGGTTACCCTGCGCTCCGGGATGCCCTGGTTCGTGGCGCTGCTGGTGGCCATGCTCACCGGCGCGGTGCTGGAGCTGATCACCTCCCTAATCTTCCAGTACCTGAAAGTTCCCGTGTTCATCGTGACCATGTGCATGATGTATGCCCTGCAGGGTGTGCTGATCACTCTGGTGCAGAAGGAGTACACCATTGACTTCCGGGCCACCTCCTGGCTGAACAGTGCCTCCGTCCGGGCCATCGCCCTGGTCATCGTGCTGGGAATTACCTACTACCTGTTCCACCAGACCAAGCTAGGGCCCAAGCTGAAGGCCATTGGCGCCAACCGGGAGACCGCCGTCCAGGGCGGCATCAATGTGGTGCTGGTCACCTGCATCGGCTTCTGCATCCTGGGTGCCTGCTGCGGCATCGGCGGCTTCTTCACTCTGACCCGCATGGGCTACACCACCGCCTCCGCCGGCGCTGGCATCATGCTCAACGTGATGATCGGCATGGTGCTGGGCGGCAACCCCCTCACCGGCGGATCCCGCTTCAAGATGGTCAACGCTGTGGTGGGTGCACTGATCGTCACCATCCTGACCAATGGCCTGACCCTGATGGGTCTGATTCCCGCTCTTCTGGAAACCTTCAAGGGCGTGCTGTATCTGCTCATTGTCTTCTTCACCTACGACAAGAGCAAGGGTGTCCTGGTCAGCTGATCGGGGTCAAACAACCGTCTAATAACGCTTTGCGTTTTTAGAAAAATTAAAATGGAGGAAAGAAACATGACAAACTCTTCGCTGAAAAAGATTCTCTGCGCGATGCTCGCCGTAATGATGTTCCTGAGCATCGCATCCTACGGCACCGTTGCCGCTGCCGAAGACACCTACCCCATGGGTGAAACCTCTGGCTACGTGCTCGATTACGGCAAGTATTCCGATGTGGACTGGAGCACCAAGCCCAGCTTCAAGATCGGCTTCTCCTGGATGTCCTCTGCTGACCTGCTGTGGTCCATGTACGAGCGCTCCGTTCGCTACGCCTGCGATGTTCTGCACTGCGAACTGATCTTCGTGGAATGGGACACCAGCTCCACCACCTTTGTTTCCGACGCCATCGAGAACCTGTGCCAGGCCGGCGTGGACGGCGTTGTCTCCGGTATGATGGACGGCGCCTCCATCGATGCCTGCATCCGTGCCAACGTTCCCTTCGTAGGCTCCCTGAACCAGATGAATGACGAAATGCTGAAGACTGCCAACGAAAGCGGCCTGTTCTGCGGCAACGTCATCGACGACGACTATGTTTCCACCTACAACTCCGTGAAGGCTCTGTACGACGCAGGCTGCCGCAAGATCGCTTGGGTCGCTCCTCAGCCCGGCACCACCCAGGCCGAGATTCGCTCCTCCGGCATCATGGATGCTCTGAAGGACTACCCCGAGCTGGAAGTGCTGACCTCCTACCGTTACTCCTCCTCCGGCGGCGATGAGTCCCTGAACGCCATCGAGCAGATCCTCTGCGCTTACCCCGAGCTGGAAGGCCTGGTTGTTTCCAACGGCCTGGACGTGACCTCTATCTGGTACAACACCGGCGCTGCCGACCGCGGTGTGAAGCTGGCTGTTACCGACCTGTGCGAGAGCTATCAGGACCTGTTTCAGGATGATCTGATTGCCTACTGCGCCACCGACCAGTTCCCCTCTCTGGTGATTGCCACCACCCTGCTGTACAACAAGCTGACCGGTCACGAGATCATGGCTGACACCTCCGTGCAGATGCGCCGCCACTTCCTGGAGCTGCACAACTACGAGGAGATGTGCAACATGTGGAACATGTCCTTCCTGAACATCTTCCCCATGACTGCTGAGCAGGTTCTGGATCTGTGCGTGGAGTTCAACCCCGATGCCGACGAGGCCCTGTACCAGAAGTACGCCGAGGAGTACACCATTGAGAACGTGGCCGCCACCAATGCCCATCTGCTGGAGGCCTGCCCCGTCGAGGATCGTCTGGGATGATCTAACCGACTGGACGGAGGAGCTTGCTCGTTCCGCCCGGTAAGAAAACCCCAAAGTTAGGAGCAAGATAATGAAATTTGTGAAAAAAATCCTGATGACGATTGGGCTCCCCGTGCTGTTCTACCTGTTCTTCCTGGTAGCAACCGGCGGACGGTTCTCATCCTCGTCCATCATACTGGCGATTCTGCGCACCTCGGTCTACCCCTGCATCCTGTGTATGGCAATGTCCATGAACATGACCATGGGCATGTGGGACTTCTCCATCGGTGCCGTGGTCACCGTCAGTGCCATCCTGGGCGGCAATCTGGCCCTGACCCTGGGCTGGGGCGTTCCCGGAATCGCTCTATTCTGCGTGATTATCGCCATCTGCGTCTCCACTATCAGCGGACTGGCCTACAATTTCTTCAAGGTTCCGTCCCTGGTGCTGTCCATCGGCCTGGCAATGGTGTATGAGGGTCTGCCCCGGCTGTTTGTCTCCGGCGGCCTGAGCACCAAGCGGGCCCAGGGCATCCTGTCCACCAACCCCTACTGCTTCATCGTGCTGGCGGTGGCGTTTGTGATCTATTTCATCATCCAGAGCTTCACCGTCCACGGCAAGAATATGGCGGTCATCGGTGCCAACCAGGAGGTTGCCTACCGTTCCGGTGTCAGCCTGACCAAGACCAAGCTGCTCTCCTACGTCCTCACCGGCCTATTTGCAGGCATTGCGGCGGTCATCTACGTGGGCAACCACACCAGCATCGCCGTGCCCAGCAACCTGTCCTCTGTCAGCGCCATCTTCGATGCCATGATGGGCTTCTTCGTGGCTTCCTTCCTGGCCCGCTACTGCGGACTGCCTGTGGGCATCATCGTGGGCGTTGTGACCATGCGGATTCTGAATACCGGCCTGGTGTCCTGTGGTCTGAGCAGCTCTGTCAACCAGATCCTCACCGGCGTCTTCCTGCTGGCGCTGCTGGTGTTCTCCGCCAATCAGAACCTGGTCGCGGAGATCAAGACCAAACGTTCTGTCGCCAAGGCTGCAAACGAGAAGTATTCCGCCATGGCTTCCTGATGACATTATCATAAGCAATCACACTCAAGGGTGCGCCCTGGGGGCCTCCCCCAGGGCGCACAAAACAATCAAACGGAAAGGCGCTTCCTTATGAAGAAATCCGCTTATCTCATCGCCATCGCTCTGTGCGGCGTGTTGATTCTGACTTTCATCCTTGCCATGATCCTGCCTCCGATTTTCCAGTCCAGGAATCAGGCGCTGATTGTGGGAAAATGGTACTGCGATGCCTTCAACGGCAACGGCGGCAAATACGCAACCTTTACCGAGGACGGGCAGGTCAAGCTGTACCAGGAGATCACCGCCGCCGACGGCACCCTGGTTTCCCAGGATTCCTCCTCCTTCGGTACCATGCGCTATGAAATTCTGCGCAGCGGCAAGATTCGGCTCACCGTCCAGATCATGGGCACGGCAGAATCAGAGACCGCCTCTCTCACCTTCAAAGGGGACGATACCCTGATTCTGGGTGAGGATGTTTACACCCGTGTGAAATAATCCCGAGTTACCGCCTCCTTCGAGGCTTTGGAATATCCTATCCTGTCTTTTTTTGAGGAAATACCATGAATCTGAACAAGCTTTTTGCCGCCCAGGATATGACCGTCGGGCCGCCCTGGAAACGCATTACCGAATTTGCCGTGCCCATGCTCATCGGTAACCTGGCCCAGCAGCTCTACAGTACCGTGGATACCATTGTGGTGGGCAAATATGTTGGGGACTTGGCGCTGTCGGCTGTGGGCAGTGCAGGGCCGATTCTCAATTTGATGCTGGCCCTGTTTGTAGGTGTGGCTACCGGCGCCGGAATTGTGGTTTCCCAGTATTATGGGGCCAAGGATCGGGAGAATCTGGCAAAGGCCATTGGCAACTGCCTGACCCTGTCCCTGATTGCCTCCGTTGTCACCATGATTGTGGGGCCCCTGGCAACCCGGCCGCTGCTGGAGCTGCTGAGCACGCCGGAATCCATCATCGACTGGTGCCAGAGCTATCTGACCATCTTCTTCCTGGGCGCCGCCGGCTTTACATTCTACAACATTCTCTCCGGAATTCTGCGGGGCATGGGAGATTCCCTGTCCGCCCTGGTCTTTCTGCTCCTGTCCACAGTGCTGAACATCGGCCTGGACATTTGGTTTGTGGCAGGATTTCATATGGGCGTTGCCGGCGTGTCCCTGGCCACCATTCTGGCACAGATGCTCTCGGCGGTGTTCTGCTTCCTCAAGCTGATCCACATGAAGTCCGTGTTTGAGCTGAAACGGTCGGATCTGGCGCTGAATAAATCCCACACCATGAGAATCATCCGGCTGGGAGTGCCCTCCGGCATCACTCAGGCCATCTTCTCCGTCTCTATGCTGGTGGTGCAGAGCCTGACCAACACCCTGGGGGAGATGGTCATTGCCTGCAATGTGATCGTCATGCGGGTGGACGGCTTCGCCATGATGCCCAACATGACCTTTGGCAACGCCATGGGCGTTTACGCCGGGCAGAATGTGGGCGCCGGCAAGGTCAAACGAATCCACAACGGCGCCAAGCAGGGCGTGGCGCTAGCCATGTCCACTGCGGCGGTGATCACAATTGTGCTGTTGTTCTTCGGTAAGAATTTGATGTATCTGTTTACGGATACGCAGGAGCTGATTGCCCTCTCCATCCGGATGCTGCGAATCCTGGCCCCAGGCTATATCGCCATGTCGGTGAGCCAGGTGCTGGGCGGCATCATGCGGGGTGCGGGAGATACCGTGAGCCCCATGTGGATCAGTCTGTTCACAACGGTGGGTCTGCGGCTTCCTCTGGCCTATGGGCTGGCCTACCTCACCCGCTGCCCGGAATACCCCAACGGCAAGCCGGAGGCCCTGTTCGGCTCCCTGCTGATCACCTGGGTTCTGGGCATGGTCATTCATTTTGTTGTTTATCGGATCGGACCCTGGAAAAAGAATTTACCCACAGAAGAAAAAGAAAGGAGTCAATCATGAGCGAAAAATTCAGAGATACCTCCCTTTCTTTCGAGGAGCGGGCAGCTGACCTGGTCAGCCGCATGACCTTGGAGGAGAAAATCACCTGGTGCGGTGCCTGGACGGCGCCAATCCCCAGCCTGGGCATTCCCGCCCATCACTTCGCCAATGAGGCAAGCCACGGCATCAATGCACTGAACTATTTCACCGACAACCGGTATAATGTCACCTCCTACCCCACCTGCCTGGCTATGGGTCAGAGCTGGGATCTGGAGAAGCTCAGCCAGGTCACCGCTCAGATTTCCGATGAGATTCGGGCCACCCACAACATCTCCGGGGAGAGCCTGAGCTTCTGGTGCCCCACCATTAACCTGAGCAAGGACCCCAGAAACGGCCGCAGTGATGAAAACTTCGGCGAGGATCCCTTCCTGGGAGGCAAAATGGCCGCCGCCTACATTCGGGGCTTCCAGGGTAACGACGAGAAATATGTAAAGGCCGCCGCAACGCCGAAGCATTTCATGCTGAATTCCTCGGAGAACAACCGCAACACCGGTATTTCCTTCGCCGATGAGAAGACCCAGCGGGAATACTATGCCCGTGTGTTTGAGTATGCCTTCCGGGAGGGTAAGGCGGAGTCGGTGATGATCAGCTACAACCGCATCAACGGCGTTCCCGCCGCAGTGAACCCCTTTGTGATGACCACCCTGCTTCGGGAGGAATGGGGCTTCGACGGCTATGTAACCTCCGACTGCGGCGCAGTGGCGCAGTGTTACATTCAGCCCATGATCGCCATGATGCAGGGCAACACCAAAATGCCGCTGGCTCACTTCTACTTCAATGATATGGACGAGGCTAGCGCCGCTTCCCTGATTGAGGGCTGCGACCTGTCCTGCGGCAATGAGCACCTGACCAATCTGAAATCCGCCTATGACCGGGGCCTGATTACGGAGGATCAGATCGACCACGCCGTGGTTCGGAATGTGACCTCCCTGTTCCGTCAGGGCCTGTTTGACCCCAAGGGCAGCACTCCCTGGGACGGCCTGGGCACCGAGAGCCTGAACAGCAAGGCCCACGCCGACCTGGCGACGGAGATGGCGAACGACACCATCGTGCTGCTGAAAAACGAAAAGAATCTGCTGCCCATCAAGACCGAGGGCTTAAAAAAGATTCTGGTGGTGGGGCCCAACGCCAACTACCGGGAGCTGGGCGGCTATTCCGCCGGCCAGGGCGGCCTGTTCAGCAACCTGGACACCACTGTGGACTACATGGCTCTGGACGGCATCCGGGATGCGGTGGAAGGCACCGGCATCCAGGTGGAGTACGAAAAGGGCTGGTGCGCCCAGAAGGAATACGGCGGCGGCATCATGGAGATGATGGAGGCTGTCCCCGGCGTGGATGTGGGGGACATGCTGAATTCCATGATGGGCGTTCAGAAATCCGCCTCCGCTGACCATTCGGATATGCCGGAATTCATTCCCCATCAGAACCGTCCCGACCCCGACCGGAAGGGGGATAATGCCGCCCTCCAGGCCCGGGCGCTGGAAAAAGCCAAGGATGCGGATCTGGTCATTTTTGTGGCCGGAACGGACAACTGCACCGCCTCCGAGGGCTCCGACCGCCAGAGCATCGCCCTGCCCTCGGGCCAGGGAGAATTCCTGGAAAAGATGCTGGAGGTCAACCCCAATACCGTCACCGTCCTGGTGGTAATGGGCACCATCGGCGACCCTGCGCTGGACAAAGCCCATACCCTCCTGTGCGCCACCTATGCAGGCCAGTCCCAGGGCGCCGCCATTGCCAATGTGCTCTTCGGTAAGGTGAACCCCAACGGCAAGCTCACCGCCACCTGGTATAAGGACGACAGCCAGCTGCCCCAGATCAACGACTACGGCATCCGCAAGGCGGACGTACTCACCCAGGATCACGGCCGTACCTACTGGTATTTCGATGAGGAGCCCCGCTTCCCCTTCGGCTACGGCCTGCACTATACCACCTTCGCCTACAGCAATCTGAAGTTCGCCCAAAAGGAGCTCCAGGCCGGCGGTACCCTGAAGGTCAGCGTGGATGTGACCAACACCGGCTCCATGGCCGGAAAGGAGATCGTTCAGCTCTACATCAGCCGGGTGGTGGAGGGGGAGATCCCCGGCGCCCACCGGCCCATCAAGCAGCTCAAGGGCTTTGACAAGGTGGAGCTTCAGCCCGGCGAAACCAAAACCGTCACCATCGAGGTGCCCTTGAAGGACGTAACCTTCTGGAGCAATTTCCACAAGAAGATGGTCATTGAAGAGGGACTGTATCAGGTCGGCGTGGGCCCCGACAGTGCCAATCTGCCCTGCCAGGATACCTTCACCGTGGTCGGCAAATGGGATGCGGCACTGGCAACGGTGTATGCCGATCAGGATAAGACCGTGTACACCCCGGGACAAACCGGCCGTCTGAAGGTCGTCGCCACCCTGGAGGATACCTCCCGGCTGTGTCTGCAAAAGAACAAGCCCGTGTTCACCTCCTCCAACCCCGCCGTGGCCGCTGTGGATTCCGACGGCATCATCACCGCCAAAGCCCCCGGCACCGCACTGATTACCGCCGCTGTGACCTACAACGACAAAACCGTAAAGGCCAGCCGTCCTGTGGCAGTCAAGTAATACTCTTCTCCAATTGATGGCTCCCAATGATTTACAGGAAATTGGATGCCGCAGCCATTCGGGGAGCCTCATGACAGGAAGGCCATTGCGAGCAAAATATCACCAACCTCCTGTCGTATCACAGGCCACTTAGAATCAAGTAGGAGGCTTGTCACCTAACTGTCTCGTCGGCAGCAAAGGCATTGCTGCACAGGGAAAATACCAGCACAGCCACCATCATCAACGAAAACAGCCTGGATTTTTTCATATCCTCCTCGATTTTCAGAATTGATTTTTTCCGCTCTTTTCGTTTATAATAATGAAAAATGTTTTCATAACTGCCATCGTAGGCAAAAGTAAGATTGGTTACATTAATCAGCGACATAAAGTGCCCTCAAATAATCAAAAATGGCCGCAGGAAGTCATCCAGCAGCCACAAACGCACACTTTCCCCCTATGGGCACAGTATCGCTATCCAAGCTGAAAGAACCCGCACTTCCTGCATTTCGGGCACAGCAAAACTAAGCGACGATACCGCCGTTTTTTCTCTGTTGCCCAAGTAATTAGCGAGAAGTAGTGTGCATCTTTCACACGATTTACCTATCTTTCACACGATTTGTAGCCGCCAAAAGGTGACAATCCTCCTATAAACAAGAACAACCGCTGCGGCACAACACCGCAGCGGCTCTGAATTTCACACAAAAAATATTGAAAAATCATGGTTTTTGCGTATACAAACGAAAATAAGCACCGTAATCTTGGTATCAAAATTACGGTGCTTATATGGTTGCGGAGGCAGGACTCGAGCCTACGGCCTCCGGGTTATGAGGGCATTTTTTAGGTTCTAAAAGTTTGTATTTACCGTTAAATATCGTTATTAGTTTAAAATAACGATAGTCAAATGTTGAGAAACTGAGACCACGGGGATAGAACTTAAAATAAACTATCCCCCAAACTATCCCCCATGAAATTTGCAAAAAAGTTTGGAATTTTACACACATGACAGATGTCGTTCTGCTGCTTTCATTCTTGCATTGCGCGCAGTACCTTTGCAACAGTGGCAGGCTGAAGGTAGGATGGGTTCAAACGATTTTTGCTATAATGTAATACCGTATCGTGTGTCAGTTGAATCAGCAAATCGGTGAAATACTGCTCCCAACTGAAATAAAGGCTGGACTCAATATTGTCAGATGGATGCTCGAGAATTTCTTGCGGCGTTTGGCTTCCGAGGATGCCGGACTTCAAGACCAGCCATTCAAAGGATTCCGGGAGGTAGAGTGTAATCTTATTCGGCTGTGCCTCCATCAACCGATAGATTTTTTCAAGCTCAGAACCGAATGCCGCCCCATCCGCAATCACGAGGACACGATCCGCGGTACGATTGACCAATTGGGAAAAAACATTGGATTTTCCCTGGGCTGATATACAAGAAATATGATTTTCCGCAGCAATGTGGTCGAACATCTCGTGTCCGGCGTTGGAGTCCTCTGTGACGATCTCCTGAATTCTGCTGATCTC
>JAXECZ010000100.1:0-16737 GCA_034104845.1 Faecousia sp.
CAGCCGTTCCCGGGGCTCATCCGTTTTCATTATGAATCGTTAGGCTCTGCTTCTGAAATAATCTGATGGCAATATGCTTTCAGCTTTGGAATGTCTTCCGTCAGAATTTCCCAAGTGACCTCTGGATCGACAGTGCCATAGTTGTGTGCCACAATATTCCGCATCCCCCGGATCTGCCGCCAGGGTGCTCCCGGATGGGCTGTGCGGAATTCCTCTGTCAGCTTTCCGGCAAGTTCTCCAATTTGCAGGATGCACAGGGCTGCCGCGTTTCGGTAGATGGCATCTGAAGAAAATACATCGTAATCCTGTCCAAAACGGCGGATCGTCTCTTCGATCTGGTCACAGTACGCAATAATATGCTCTAAAATGCTGATATTACGGTCAAGAGACTTCATAAAGCAGCACCTCATCATCAGAAATGGAACGGAGGAATTTCTTGTCCAGACTTCCGGTGGGAACCAAATCCACAGGTATCCCGAAGGCGTCTTCCAAGTCTGCGGCAAGTCCGCCCATCTGCAGGCCACGAATGGCGCCTTTATCGATTCGCAGGTCAATATCACTGTCCGCATCGGCATCGCCTCTGGCGTAAGAACCAAACAGATAGACACGATCCGCCCCGTACTGAGCCGCGAGACCCGCAACGATTCTCCTGATCTCTTCCACAGAATATCGCATAGTCTTCCCTCCCCGGTAAGTATTCTATTATGATTGTACCATGCGATCACCAAATCGGCAATGGCTATTCTTTGGAGATTTTTGAATCTGATGCGATCCCCAGCAGCTCCTGGGCCACCTCCCGGCTTTCCAGACGCATGATGTTGTCCTCCACATCGTCCCGGGAGAGGAGATTCATGCCGCAGTATATCACAGCGGAATTTTATTTGCAATACCGGATCAAATGAATGGACGCAAATCACAAACCAAGCCAACAGTACAACGAAAGACAAGAAGATATGTGAGATCAACGTGATGTTCTCCCGGTTCACCTCCTTTATCGAGGTGGGCGGCCGGGTGGGGCTTGGCTACCGGGATACCGCCCAGGATGCCATGATGGTGCCCCATTCCAACCCGGAGAAATGCCGCAGCCGCATTGTAGAGCTGCTCCAGGCCTTGACCACCCAGGGCTACGGCCTGCACCTGTTTGAGCCCCGGTGGTTCCAGCCGGAGGAAGGGCAGAAGGATTTCAAATCTCCCACCGTCATTCCCACGCCGGACAAGAGCCAGATCGTTCACGGCTTAAAGGATGCCTGCGCGGATGATGCTCTGTGGCTGGTGTCCTCCATTGTACAGTATATCAAGGAGACCGGCGACCTGGGCTTTGCCGATCAGATCGTCACCTATGCCGACGGGGGCGAGGGCACAGTCTATGAGCATATGCAGAAAATTCTGGACTTCTCCGCCCGGGAGGTGGGTTCCAACGGGATCTGCAAGGGACTGCGGGCGGACTGGAATGACTGCCTGAACCTGGGAGGCGGCGAAAGCGCCATGGTCAGCTTCCTGCACCATTGGGCCATTGGTAATTTTGTTGCCCTGGCAGCCCGGCTGAATCGTCTGGAGGATGCCGCCCGGTACCTCCGGGAAAATCGTTTAAGACAATGATAGCAAAATTACCCGAAAAGTCAAGGCCGCTCGGCATTCATCCCTGCCGGACAGGAACTAGGGCGCGGGCCGATGGGCATAGCGCCGCAAGACACAAAACAGCCCCCTCCTCTTTTCTAGGCAAATGGATGCAGGCAATTCCTATATACGCATAAAAAGTTGGAATTAACCCGGAGAAACGGGGTAATTCCAACTTTTATTCTGCACTCTGACGATTATGGAAACGGCCCTTTGTACAGGAAAGACTGCGGCTTTGCTACGGGCGAATACCGATGCCGCCTTCCCATTCCCGGCGCACCCTGCGATACTGCTCTTTCATCCCGGGGGTGTAGGAATTGGGATCGTCGGAGATAAGCAGCACCTGCCCGTACCGGGCGTTGGTCTCCGCCAGGCAGCGTTTCTGGTCTTGGGTCAGACGGCAGTTTTCATCCCGCAGAAAAAAGACATCCGGGTCATTGCCGAAGGCTCGCCCTCCCAGCTGGCGGCGGCAGAGGGTATTGTCCAGGGAGTGTTTGGTGGAGATGCGCTCCCGGTGAAACAGGCGCATATACCAGCTATCGTCCCAGCTCAGGCTGACATCGCAGCCGATGCGGCAGTAATCCACCAGACCGAAGGCGGGCATCAGCGGTACCCCGCAGCCCAGGATCCGCTTGTCACCGCACATGCTTCGCAGCAGCTCCATGGCGCGAAGCATCCGCCCGGCCCGGCTCTCCCTTTCATTTCCAAAGGGCGCGGCGGCATAGAGAAAATCCAGCTTCACCAGATCGTAGCCCCACTGGTTCAGCACCCGGTCAAACACCCGCTTCAGATAGTCCTGTACGCCGGGAACGTCGATGTCCAGGGCGTAGAAGCCGCCCCAGTTTCCTCCGGCTTTCCAGGGCTTGCCGTCCATTTTCAGCAGCCAGTCCGGGTGCTCCCGATACAGCGCTGACTGCTCCGTGCAGGCAAAGGGGGCCAGCCACAGTCCGCTGAGGAAGCCGCTTTGGTGGATCTCGTCGGACAGCGCTTTCATCCCGCCGGGGAATTTCTGTTCCTCCGGCGCCAGCCAGTCCCCTACGGAAGGTTCCCATCCGTCGTCGATCTGAAATAGATCCCCCGGCTGCAGCAGCGCCCGGCAGCCTACCAGGTCGTTTTTCACATCCCGCTCGCTGATGGCTTCGTACCGGTTATACCAGCTGGTGTAGCCCGCCAGCGGGGCGGCGGCGCGGGGACGGCAATCCATGGCAGCAAACCAGCCGTCAAACACCGCGTTTTCGCTGCCTTGGGCAAAATACAGGTCAAAGGCCGAAAACAGCCCGCCGGGATGGCACACTCCGGCACAGTCCCGGGTGATGGTCAGCACCTGGGTTTTTGCGTCATAGGAGAAAATGGTGTAACCGGGGCGCTCATCCAACGAGGCGAAGAGCCGGTAGAGCTCCCCCTGCCGGAAATAACCGTAGGAAAATCCGTGAAAACAGCCGGGGCGGCGGGGATAGTCCACAAAATGATAGTCGCCATAGCGGTCAAAGGCGTATTTCTTCAGCAGCGGCCCGGGGATGTGCTTCACACCTCGCTGATGGTCCTTCGGCCCGACCTCCGGGCACCAGGTCCAACTTTGATAGCCATTGAAGAAGGCTTTTTCCGCCGGAGCCAGGGGAAACTCCATCCGGGCGGTAACAGATTTCAGAATTCCCTCCGGTGCGTCGCAGCGAATCCGAACCACTCCGGATGCCTCAGCCGTACCGGTATAGGGCGGCTGCCCCTCCAGCTCAACGACCCATTGCAGCTTCATGGTGTAATTCCTCCGAAATTTCAGCCATTTTGGCGTCGGTCAGCTTGAATTTCCGGTGGAACAGCAGCATTGCCCCAACCAGCAGCATCACGGGCAGCACCGTCATCATCAGCCGCAGTCCCAGCAGTGTGCCGCTGGACTGGGCGGCAATGGGGCCGGTTTCGTCGGCATTGCCCGTAAGACCGATGAGATCCAGTCCGATGCCCGTCAGGAATACGGACACACCGGAGGCAGCCTTGACCACGAAGGTCTGCATGGAGAAGATCACGCTTTCCTCCCGCCGCCCGGTTTGCAGCTCGCCGTAGTCCACGCTGCCGGAGAGGAACAGGGTGGTCAGCACCGTGAGCATACCGTTGCAGGCAAAGACAAGCCCGCCGGGGATGCACAGAAGCACCAGGCTGCCGCCCAGGCCCAGCAGACACAGAGCCAGCAGCAGACCGTAGCCCGCCAGAGCTGCCACCAGGCTGACGGCGAACACCTGGGTATTGGAAAGCTTTTTCCGCAGCAGAGGATACAGCACCATCATGCCCAGAATCTGCATGGCGCCGCCCACGGTGCTGAACAGGGTGTAGCTGGTTTTCCAGCCCTCGCCGCCGAAATCATATTTGAAAAAGTAGATGATGAAGTTGGCGGTGAGATACAGCGCACAGTTGATCAGGACAATGGAGGCAACCACCACCATAGCCTGATCGTTGCGGAATAGGGCGGTGAACATCTGCCTGATGCTGGCAACCTTGGATTCGGCCTTGGATTTTTCCTTGAACAGCAGGCAGCAAAGCAGCTCGGCAGCTACAAAGCAAACAGATACCAGCAGCGCCACCGTTTTGAAGCCCTGCCGCTCGCTGCTGCCGCCGAACGCGCCCACCAGCAGCATGGTAAACATGGTGACAATGGCGCTGCCCACCCCCGCGCAGGTCCGGCCCACCACCGAAAGGCTCTCCCGCTCCGCCGGGGTGCGGGTGACGGCGGGGATCATGGACCAGTAGGGAATGTCCATCATGGTGTAGGTCACGCCCCAGAGGATATAGGCGGCGGTAAAATAGACCATCAGTGCGGTGCCCTCCATCGCCGGGGCGGCAAACAGGGCATACAGCACCACCGCGTTGAGCACGGTGCCGCTGAACAGCCAGGGCCGGAACCGGCCCCAGCGGCTGCGGGTTTTCGCCACCAGCACCCCCATGAAAGGATCGTTCACCGCGTCAAAGATCCGGGCGATCATCAGAATCAACCCCACGAAGGTGGCGGACAGACCCAGCACGTCCTGGTAATAGTACATCACATAAGAGGCGGACAGGGCGTACACCATGTCCTTGCCCACGGCGCCGATGCCGAAGGCGGCTTTTTGCTTCAGATTCATTGGGATACCTCCTTGATTCCGTTCATCAGAATGTCCATCATATCCTCCAGTTCGGCGGCATAGGAGCTGCCGTCCTCTGCCCCGGAAAGCAGCTGCTGGAAGGCTGCGGTGAGGATGCGGCGCAGCACCGTCAGGTTCACCGGGCGGATGCGCTTTTCCGCGATGCCCTGTTCCAGAAGCTGTATGGTGGGCTCCCAGCCGGTTTCCAGATGGCGGCGCACCCTGGCGGCTACCACGGGGTACTTTTCCTCCAGTGCGTCCAGCTGGCGGAAATCCAGGGCGGCGTACTCCTCCGGCAAGGCGATGATCACCGCCTGCAGCCGGTCTTCCAGCGGCACGGGGAGGGCTGCCAGCTCCGCCTTGCGCCGGTGAATTTTCTCAAAGAGCATATCCACCATGTCCAGCAGCAGTGCCTCCTTGTCGGAATACACCGTGTAGATGGTCTTTTTGCTGATGTGCAGCGCCGCCGCCACCTGCTGCATGGTAAAGCCCAGTCCCTCGGCCTGAAACAGCTTCGCGGCGGTATCCAGAATTTGTGCACGCAGTTCCATCCCGTCCCTCCTTGGAAACCCGAATTCTTATTCCGGTTTCCAGTATACACCGCTTTGAAACCATGTCAATTCCCAGGAAGCATAATCTCTTTTTTGGACAAAACACCGTCCCGGGAATTGGGCACTTTTTCGGAATGTCGGGAAAGAGCCATTCGCAGGAAGCCCATGGCAGGTGCAGCCGCAGCGGGGGCAAACCATTGTCTCGGCGGAGATACCGGCCATGGACATCTCGGAACGGCCCCGCTACTATCGTGGCGCGGGACGCACAAAGGGCTCCTATGTCCGGGTGGGAGACGCGGATCTGCCCATGACGGATTACGAGCTGTACCTTTGCCGGATAAGATACCTGACCTTGCTACAATTGGGGTCAGGTAATTGATTTTATAACGAAAAAGTTGGAATTATCCAATTAAACGAGGGTAATTCCAACTTTTTCCTTTTTCGGCAGGATTATTTCCAAAATAATACTCATAAGCTGCCTGATTCACGGTATGGTTCCAGATAATGCCGGATCTCCTGCAGAAAGGCTTCACCCACTTCATCCAGAACCGTATCTCTGCGCTTGATGTATCCAACTTCCATCCGGGTATTCTGATATTCTTTATCCTCCTGATAGGGGACGGCAGTATAATCTGAACCGTTGAATTCTTCACAGATAATACCGGAGCAGAGGGTATAGCCGTTCAGCCCGATCATCAGGTTCAGCATGGTGGCCCGGTCGGTGGCATGGATGGATTGGGGATACTCCCGTTCGGAGAGAATTTCCTCTGCGAAATAAGAGGAGCTTTGATCCCCCTGCTCAAAGGACAGGCGGGGGTAATTCCGAAGCTGCTCCATGGTGATGCATTTTTCCTTCGCCAAAGGGTGACCCTTCCACAGGTATGGATTTGCAGGGCTATCGGACAGGCAGTATGAATAAGATTCTGAACAAGTAAACAGGAAAAGCCGTTGTGGATGCTGCATTCGGCATGCGTTATCATCCCTTTGCTTTCCTCCTAAATAACAACACAAACAGGGGGCCTGAGCTCCCTGTTGTTTTATATCCAATTCCTGCCAAACCAGGAGCAGAACTGTTACAACCCTGCGTTTTCCTGTTTTCTGCTCCAAGCTCCCCACTGGGGGAGCGACTTGCCTCCGGCTCCACCCTGGGCAACGCCAAGCTATTTCAATCCACGCTCCCCGAGGGGGGAGCGACTTCAAGCGGCCACCGCACACAAAACCTATCACGAATTTCAATCCACGCTCCCCATGGGGGGGGAGCGACTGGACCAGAGAGCCACCGTTGGCTGGAAAGCGCTATTTCAATCCACGCTCCCCGTGGGGGGAGCGACTCTTTCGGTAGAGCTGACCGTACCGTTAAAAGAGATTTCAATCCACGCTCCCCGTGGGGGGAGCGACTGGCAGCCCGGAAAGACGGGCACCTGTAGTAGCGATTTCAATCCACGCTCCCCGTGGGGGGAGCGACCGGGCGTTTTTGACCGAGGATATCCGGCTGGATATTTCAATCCACGCTCCCCGTGGGGGGAGCGACGGGTCTTTGTCTACTTTCGCTTCCAGCCGGATCAATTTCAATCCACGCTCCCCGTGGGGGGAGCGACTGATGCCCCAGACCATCGTGGATGGTGTGATGGAGATTTCAATCCACGCTCCCCGTGGGGGGAGCGACTCTCTTACATTCAGGCGACTTGGCGTCATCAGGCCATTTCAATCCACGCTCCCCGTGGGGGGAGCGACTTTTCGCCTTGCCTGGGCTGACCCAGGCGCAGTAAGGATTTCAATCCACGCTCCCCGTGGGGGGAGCGACCCGCCGGTAAGCTCTGGGCAGAGACGGAAGGACATATTTCAATCCACGCTCCCCGTGGGGGGAGCGACGTTCGGTCTTGTTCACATCGGTGTAGGTGATGCCCAATTTCAATCCACGCTCCCCGTGGGGGAGCGACCAGAGCCACAGAACGGACACTTTGAAGCGGTATATTTCAATCCACGCTCCCCGTGGGGGGAGCGACTCCGCTCAGACCTCCGGGATGTAGAGGAGGTTATATTTCAATCCACGCTCCCCGTGGGGGGAGCGACATTGCGCGTGGTGTGGTTGTTGCCACTCCCGTGGAATTTCAATCCACGCTCCCCGTGGGGGGAGCGACTTACCTACACGGCGCATTATTCTATGGATGCACAGATTTCAATCCACGCTCCCCGTGGGGGGAGCGACGACAATTTCGTGCTTCAGATTTTCTTTTTGACAAATTTCAATCCACGCTCCCCGTGGGGGGAGCGACTGTTAACCGACAGACGTTTTACACAGGCTATAAAAATTTCAATCCACGCTCCCCGTGGGGGGAGCGACAGCAAAGGTGCACAAATTATTTGTTCATCTTTGGCAAGAGTTAACAATTATTCTCCACTCATCCGAAGATAAGGGATCTGTTGGGTTCCAAAAAGGGGGAAAACGGCATGGTTTGTCATGGAAATCCGGTGCGAACCTGCCGGGAAACGCTGTGTGCTTGGGCTTCGCATTCAGATGAGGAGCGTTTCCTCCGGCTGGTAGGTATGCTTGCAGCCGAAATGCTCCACTTTCTTGTCGTAATTGTTTCCCAGATAGTAAAACCGAAGGCTGTCCTTTTCCGGATCCATGATGGCGAGGAGCTTTGCCTGCAGGCTCCGGCACTGCCCGGCATCCAGCAGGCATTCAAACACAGAATTCTGCACCCGCTGGCCGTAGTCCACGCATTTTCTGGCGATTTGCCGCAGCCGCTTTCTTCCGGCGGCATCCTCTGTATTGACATCGTATGTAATCAGTACCAGCATTTCATTACTTCCATAGAAAGGGTGGATAATCGTCCAAATCGCCTCGGAGATGCCGGGCCAGGAGCAGAGCCTGAACGTAGGGAATCATCCCCCAGCTCATTTTCTCGCTCAAATAGGGATGGGTCAGCGCGTCCCGTTTCCGTTCCTGCCAGGCTTTCAGGAATTTCCTGCGGCCCTCCTCCGTCAGCAGTACTGCGCCGCTGTCCTGCGTTTGAAAATCCTCAGGCTTAATAGCGCGATTGTTGACCAGCGTCAGCACAAACCGATCCGCCATGCAGGGGCGAAGCTCCTCCATCAAATCCAGCGCCAGAGATTCCCGTCCAGGACGATCCCGATGGAGGAAGCCCACATAGGAATCCAGTCCCACACTCTCCAAGGCGCTGGCACAGTCGTGGGCCAGAAGACTGTAGGCAAAGGACAGCATGGCATTCACCCGGTCAAGGGGCGGACGGCGATTGCGGCCATGGAAAAAGAATTCCTCCTTCCGGCTCAGCAGCAGATGGTCAAACACGCCGTAATATGCCGAAGCACCCACACCCTCCAAACCGCGCAGGGCATCCAATCCGGTCTGCTCCAGTACCTGAGGCAGCAGCCCCCGGAGGGTGCTTACCGCATCCTCAAGGCCGCATTCCGTCACTCTGGGGCCATGATCCCGCAGGGTGCGCTGGATGACTGCGGCAGAATTGGTGAGTTTCCCAAAAATCATATTCCGGGCAATGGCGCAGCTTCTCCGGTCATCGTCGGCGATCCGGTATTGTTCCCGGCGCAGCAGTACGTTTCCGTTGTTTTCTCCGCAGACCCGGGCCAGGAAGCGGCCTCTGGGCGTGCAGAAGGCCAGCCCGATGCCCTTTTCGGCGCAGGCTCCCATTAGTGCCGGGGAGGCGCCGGAATAGGAGAAGCTGACGATGGACTGCAGGGTGTGCAGGGGGTACCGGGCAACCACCTCTTTTTCCCGATTTGCCAGAACATTCTCTCCCTCCAAGGAAAGGTAAACATCCTCGGAGGTAACGAACAGAGTGTTCAGCAGTTGTTTCATAGTGTCTCCTCCATTGAGGCTTTCAGATAAGCGGACACAGAGCGGTTTTTCATCAGTCTGGGCAGGCATAGCTCCTTCAGGGAGCAGGCGTTGCAGGATTTTGTGGGCTTGACCTTGGGGGTGTAGCCCCGGCGATAGAGCTGGTGCATTTCTTCCAGCAGCTCCCGAACCTGACCGCACAGCTCTTCTGTGAAGACAATCCGCTCCCGCCGCCGGATTTCTCCGTAGTACAGCGCTCCCTCCGGGATATCACAGCAGAGCATTTCTTCCAGGCACATGGCCTGACCGCAGAGCTGGAGCGTGTCCCCGGTATCCTGCCGGGGGCTTCCCCGCTTGTACTCCACCGGATAGGGCTGCCACAGTCCCTCTTTGCCGGGTAGCGGGATCCCGGCATTCCCTTGATGGTATTCCAGCACATCGCACTGACCGGATACCCCCAATTGAGAGGAATAGACACTCACCCCCCGGGTGATGACACGGTTCCCACGGCTCTCCCGGAACTGTGCATCATGGGCATTCTGGTGCAGAATGGCCCCATCTATCGTGCGGTAATTCTCTGCCCATTGGTTTTCAATGTGAATGAGGGCCCACTGACGGCGGCAGAAAGCGAAGTGCTGCAAGCCGGATAGTTGGAGGTATTCCTCCTCTGAAAAATCACTCTTGTGCTTTTCGTCACATTGCAATTCAGGAAAGAATTCTTCATTCCGTATCACCAGAATACCGCACCCCCCGCATTCAGCACCCCATACATATAGCCCAAGAAATCATCATATCCCAAGGTCCATTGGTATACATCACCGGCAATTGCTTTCATATTCCAAGATTTGACTTTGGTGCGGCGAACAGATACGGACTTTTTCTGCAATGTACTCCAATCGCCTTTCCCTGACGCAATTGTTTTTGCCAGTGTTTCATCAACAACTGCGGTAACGGTATCATTATCAATCACTTCAAATTTTGAATCGACTGTCTGAAATTGCATCAAATTCTCTTGCTCCAAAAGGTTCTTGATCTCTTTCATACAACTGTCATCATGGATTATTTCGTCATTCATAGAACGGGTGCTGAGTTCCGGGCTGATTGATATATCGTTCTCAAAGAAGTTACGTAGAACCGCAGAAGAAGATTCTATGCTTTTATTTTTCGTTAGCATAGAATCATCTTTCAGAGAAAAACTCCACATTTTCGCATCTGCATGCTTTCCGTGTCGGTTGACTCTGCCTGCCGCCTGCAAAAGGGAAAGTAACGATGACATTTCTCTGAATCCTGTTCGGAAAGAAAAGTCTACTCCTGCTTCTACACATGAGGTAGCAACCAAAGTCCACTCTGTATCAAAGATGTTTTCTAAGCGCTTCTTGATTCGGTTGATTGTCTTACTCCGATCCTCCGGGGTTAACGCTGTCGATAGATGTTCGACACATCTCCGGCCATATTTTTGCTCCATATCCGAAGCGATTACAGCAGCATTCTGAACCGTATTCAAAATCAGCAGACGGGGCCCGGGTGTATTTCCTATCCACTCGATCAGTTCCTGGCGACTGATAGGGCACTTTTTATGAAGAAACGCAATGCGATTCTGCTCATACGCCATCAGCCGATTTCGAAGATCATAGCGGACTAATTCAGTTACTTTAGGCTGCGCCATGCCTATTTCCCTCAGACGTTCAAGCTCCCAATAGCGAACAAGTGAGCCTGATGCCAGCACCCAATAGCAGCTCCATTCGTCTGCCAAAACATTCATCCACTGCCATGCAAGAGGGAGAAGCTTGATGGGCAGTGCGTTATGTGCCTCATCCAGAAAAATAACGCTTCCTGGCAGCTCGTGAAGTCTTCGCAGCGCAGATGGTTGGCAGGATGATAAGGTTTCAAAGAAGGCTACTGCTGTTGTGACAATGATTGGCGCTCTCCATAAAGATGTAAGATAACGAGTATCGAAATCTTGAAAATCTGCGCGGGAATGTAGTTCTGCAATAACTTCTTCCGGATTCTCTCCGGGCAGCACCAGGGCTTTTCGATAAACATCAACTGACTGTTGAATAATGCTGGTATACCTTTCTTTATGGAATCACTTTTACGCAGCGGCCCTCCGTAGTTTGTTGCGTATGAATGGAACTGTGGTACGGAACACAATTCGACTTTCCTTGGAATTACAAGAACTGCCGGCCCCCAAAGAATACTTTCAAATAATCCGCGCACAGCAGAATAAGTTGGGGCCGGATAGCTGCAGGGAGAATCACCGCTGTCAGGCCTTGTCCAGATTGCAGTGTTGCCTGCAATCTCCATAGAAACTTGATAGAGCTTTCGATTCATGTGCATCACTCCTTTCATTGCTTGATACCGTTATTTATTATACTTTGTCTTGTGACCAATAAAACGTACACAAAATTTGCTATAATATTTTTCCTCTTTCGCGCACTCCAAGGCTCCTGCTGTGGCGTGGTCAATCTTTGGGCCGCCCAGGAGTCGCTTTTGAAATTCCTGGGAGGTTTTCCCAATGTCGTGGGCATACCCCAGCAGCTTCCCTCGATTTTCTTCCCCGAAGGCAGAAGCAAAGAGGGCGCACCTTTCTGCGGTCCCCTCCAGGTGCTGCTCTACGGTCTGCTTTCTGCCATCCTCCCGAATGTGTGCATAGTACATAATTTCTGCCTCCTGAAATTAGAGTTTTAAATCATAATAGCACAAATACGATTTCGGTACAAACCTTTCTTTCTTCACGATTTCATTGCAGTAGTTTTGAAGCTCGATATTGCTCTTTCCTAGGGTAGACACTCGAAATAACAAAAATTTCGAGCCTACGCTATGGGGAGTATTATAATGCCAAAAAACAGCATAGACGAAATTATCAAAGAAGCATTGGGTATCCCCCAAATTCATGATACATAGGAAAGGAAGATTATGATGTCAATCAAAACGCTTGTAATCGGCTATGAACCCAGAGCGAAGAAAATGGCAAAGCAGATTGAAGCCGCTGCCAACGAAATGGAACAGATGGGCTATGCATTTCTGACCTTTTCCATTACGGAAAGCGGCAAAGCCATTCTTGCTTTCCGGGGAGATGAAGCAGCTGCTGCGCCCGCACAGGAGACGGAGGAAAATGGCATGGGGGAAAGCAAGACGGCAGAGGCCGATGAATCCTGACTGCAAACCCTTTTTTTCCATGGAATGCTGCCTGAAACCAAAGGGGAGCGTTTTCCTTGGGAAGAGAAAAGTGAAAAAATCCTGCCCGGTAGGGATTGGGATACTACGCTGCCTGCGGAGATTGTACTGTTTGCATAAAAAAACAGAAATGATTTTTCAAATTGCGTGAGAAATTATGATTGAAATATGAATAAAAATTCGTTATAATATCCCTCATAAAGACAGACGTCCATCCTATGTGGATGCTCTGGCTTAAGATGGGAGGATTAAGAAAATGAAAAAACTGATAGCAGTTCTTCTGGTAGCTTGCATGGCGCTGTCCCTGTGCGCCTGCGGCAGCTCCGGCGGCAAGTCCGACTCCGGCGAGAAGGTCATCAAGATTGGTGTGTTTGAGCCCTCCTCCGGCGACTCCGCCTCCGGCGGCAAGAAAGAGATCCTGGGCATGCAGTACGCCAACAGCCAGGTTCCCGAGGTAACACTGGGCGGGCAGACCTATAAGGTCGAGCTGGTCTACGGCGACAATGGCTCCTCTACCGACAAGGCTCCCTCCGCGGCCTCCAGCCTGGTCAGCGCGGGTGTCAGCGTGGTTTTGGGCTCCTATGGTTCCGGCGTTTCCATGGCCGGCGGCCCCAAGTTTGAGGAGGCCGGTATTCCCGCCATCGGCGTGACCTGCACCAACCCCAACGTTACCGCCGGCAACAGCTACTACTTCCGCATCTGCTTCCTGGATAATTTCCAGGCTGACGTTCTGGCCAACTTCGCCATGGATAAGTTCGGCGCAAAGACTGCCTACTGCCTGGGCGAGACCGGCAACGAGTACGACCAGGGCCTGATCGCTTTCTTCAAGCAGGTCTTTGAGGCCGCCGGCGGCAAGGTCATCGCCGACTCTTTCCCCACCGGCAACTCCGACTTCGGCTCCTACCTGAACAAGGCCAAGAGCGAGGGCGCTGACGTTATCTTCACCCCCGTGTCCATTGCCTACGCCGTTCAGATCATCAAGCAGGCCGATTCTCTGGGCATCGAGGCTCCTTTCCTGGGCTCCGACACCCTGGACGACAACATGGTTCTGGAAGCCATTAAGGGTACAGATCTTCAGCTGTACGTTTCCACCTTCTATCAGGAGGGCGGCTCTCCCGAGTTTGATGAGGGCATCAAGAAGTACATCAACGGCAGCTCCGAGGCGCTGGCTGCCAACGGCGGCAACGACACCATCTCCGCCGTCACCGCTATGGGCTATGACGCTTACTTCGTAGCGCTGGAGGCCATGAAGAAGGCCGACAGCGGCGACAAGGCAGCACTGATGAAGATTCTGCCCTCCGTGACCTACACCGGTGTGTCCGGCGCCATTGCTTTCGACGAGGTGGGCGACGCCGTTCGTGACACCGCCTATATCAAGACCGCCGACACCGCCACCGGCACCTGGGTGCTGGAGACCGTCCAGACCGGTTCCGCGTCGGCTGAAGGAACCGAAAAGTAACCGCGTTTCACGATTGCAGCTATGGCGGGGGTATTTTGCCCCCGCCAACAGTTGTATTTTGCCAAAGGAAAAAGAACTGGAGGTTCCTCTATGGAGCAACTGCTATCTGCCGAATATATTGTATCAATTCTGCTCAGCGGTATCTCCCTTGGCGGCCAGCTGGCGCTTATCGCCATTGGCTACACCATGGTTTATGGTATCCTGCGCCTGATAAATTTTGCCCACGGCGATGTATTCATGGTCGCGGGCCTTTTGGGTATCTATATCTCTGCGGCTCTGCCCATGTATATCGCAATCCCCGTCGTCATCGCGCTGACCATCGGGCTGGGCTTCTTTATTGAGCGGGCGGCCTACAAGCCCCTGCGGGAGGCACCCAGAATGTCTGTGATGATCTCCGCCATCGGTGTGAGCTATCTGCTGCAGAACACCGCCACCTATGTCACCGGCGGCCAGCCTATGACCTATCCCGCCATCGAGACTCTGACCAGAACCGTCAGCATTGCCGGTGCTTCCACCAAGCTGGTGGTCATCCTCACCCCCATTCTGGTGGTGGCGCTGATCGTGCTGCTGACCACCCTGATCAACCATACCAAAATCGGAATGGCCATGCGGGCGGTTTCCAAGGATTTTGAAACCAGCCGTCTGATGGGCATTAAAATCAACAATGTCATTTCCATGACCTTTGTCATCGGCTCCGGCCTGGCGGCGGTGGGTTCCATTCTGTATTTCACCACCTATCCCGCCATCACCCCCACAGCCGGTGCCATGCCGGGACTCAAGTCCTTTGTTGCGGCGGTGTTTGGCGGCATTGGCTCCATTCCCGGCGCGGTCATCGGCGCGTTCCTCATCGGCATCTGTGAGACCATCATCAAGGGCCTGCCGTCCTCGTGGAATGTGTCCGTGTTCTCCGATGCCTTTACCTTCGCGCTGCTGATTGTCATTCTCACCTGCAAGCCCACCGGCCTGTTTGGCGAGAAAGCCACGGATAAGGTGTAAGGAGGTGCCGGATATGCAGAAAACGAAACATTCGGGCCGCAGCCTGCTGGCCATCGCGGGCCTTCTTCTGGTCATTGTTCTTTTGGAGAATATCAGCTCCTGGATTCCGGGACTTCCCCCGGTATTCGCTCCCACCAGCCAGCTGTTTACCGTGCTGAAAAAGGGCGCGGTGTATTCGCTGGTGGCGGTTTCCATGAACCTGCTTAACGGCTTCACGGGCCTGTTCTCTCTCGGTCAGGCGGGCTTCATGCTGCTGGGCGCCTATACCTACGCAATCCTCACTGTCCCCATGGCAGCCAAGGATCAGGTGTACTACCTCTTCGGCGGCTCCGCAGTGAAATTCTCTTTGGTCGACCTGTTCCAGAGCCTTTTTGGCGCCTCCGGCTTCGGCGGATACCTGAGCCTGATCTGCGCCGTTCTGGTGGGCATCCTCTTTGCCGGACTGGTTGCCGCCCTGTTCGCCGCGCTCATCGGCACACCGGTGCTGCGGCTGAAGAGCGACTATCTGGCCATCGCTACCCTGGGCTTCGCGGAAATTCTGAGAGCCATCTTCCAGTGGCAGACCTTGGGGCCCATTACCAACGGCGCCAATATGCTCAAGAGCTTCCCCACCTTTGCCGACTTCAACATCAAGAACGCTGCCGGGCAGGTGGTTCTGCGGCTGAGTACCTTTGTGCCTTTTCTGGCGGCGATCATCTGCATTACCTTGATCGTGCTGCTGATCAATTCCTCCTACGGGCGGGCCTTCAAGGCTATCCGGGATGACGAGGTGGCGGCGGAGGCCATGGGCATCAGCCTGTTTAAGCACAAGATGCTCTCCTTTGTGATTTCTAGCTTCTTCGCCGGTGTGGGCGGTGCACTGTTTGCTATGTATGTGGCCAACGCCCAGGCCAAGGCGTTTACCTCCACCATGACCTATGAGATCCTGTTGATCGTGGTCATCGGCGGCATCGGCTCCATTTCCGGTTCCGTCCTCGGTACGTTCCTGTATGTAGCCTGCTCCGAGTGGTGGCTGCGGTTCCTGGATGCCGAAACCTACATTGGCAGCTTCAAGGTGCCGCTGCTTCGCAGCGGGTTCCGGATGGTGGTATTCTCCGTGGTCATCATGATCATCGTCCTGTTCTTCTCCAATGGCATCATGGGCGATAAGGAGCTGAGCTGGCAGGGCATTGCCGGACTGCTGAAAAAGTGCAGACCGAAAAAGAAAACCCCTGCCGGAAAGGAGGGCTGATCCCCATGGATGAAAAACTGGTTCTCCGTATGGAAAATGTGACCATGCAGTTTGGCGGCGTGGTGGCGGTGAATAACCTGTCTCTGGATGTGCCGGAGGGGCAGATCGTGGCGCTGATCGGCCCCAATGGCGCGGGCAAGACCACAGCCTTCAACTGCATCACCGGTGTGTACCAGCCCACCAACGGCCGGGTGTCGTTTATGGGCAAAACCATGATTTGCAGCCATCCTACCGGCAAGATGAAGAAAAACTATCTGGGAAGCGACGAAAAGAAATATACATCAGAGCCCATTGTAGATCCCACGCCGGATCATGTCGTGAAGCTGGGCATTGCCAGAACGTTCCAGAATATCCGGCTGTGGAAGAGCATGACCGTATTCGACAATGTGCTGGTTGCCAAGCACATGCGGGCAAAGCAGAATGTGTTCTCCGCCATTTTCCGCACCAACGCCAAGGAGGAAGCCCGTATGCGCGCCGAAACCATGGCACTGCTGGAAGAGCAGGGGCTGGATCAGTATAAAGACGAAATCGCAACAAGTCTGCCCTATGGCCTCCAGCGCCGTTTGGAGATCGCCCGCGCCCTGGCTACAGAGCCAAAGCTGCTGCTGCTGGATGAACCGGCGGCGGGCATGAACCCCCAGGAGACGCAGGAGCTGGCAGAGTACATTCAGCAGATTCGGGACAAGCACCATCTGACGGTGTTCCTCATTGAGCACCATATGGACCTGGTCATGAAGATTTCCGACTATATTTATGTCATTGATTTCGGCAGTGAG
>JAXECZ010000108.1:0-7254 GCA_034104845.1 Faecousia sp.
CTTCCAGATGTTTGGAAAGTGGTGGCAGCAGCTCTTTGGGGAATCCGAGGGCAAGGACGGCAAGGGGCTCTTCCCGGTCACGGCGGAATTCACCGGCGATCTGCACTCCCTGGGGCAGATGATCCAGCAGGGCAGGCGGAACCTGTTTGAAACCATGCTTCGCTTCGACCCGCCGGAGCAGGTCTGCACTGTGGGCTCCGATGTGAAGAACCTGGACGGACTGAACTATCTGTCCGGCAAGCAGCTGGATTTTGTGGAGGAAAACGCCTTTCTCGGCACCGTGGCTGCCCATGTGGACGGCGGCGTCCCGGTGATCACCGTGGACTGCGGTGCGCTGGATGAAAAAAAGGTTGGTGAGCTTTTCTATTTTCTGGAGCTCGCCTGCGGGATTTCCTCCTATATTCTTGGGGTTAATCCCTTTAATCAGCCGGGTGTGGAGCTTTACAAGCGGAATATGTTCCATCTTCTTGGAAAACCCGGCTATGAAAATATGTAATTCATGAAAAATTCGCACAAATAGTAGTTGCAAATTTCCCCGTTTCCTGATAGAATGTGACTAAGCCAATTATTCTGGCATAGCAAAGGAGGACATTCCGATGATTCATGTTATTATGGGCCTGAAAGGCTCCGGCAAAACCAAAAAGCTGATCGACGGTATCAATACGGCCGTGGCCCAGGCCAGCGGTGATGTTGTGTGCATCGAGTACGGCAAGAAGCTTACCTATGACGTTACCTACAAGGTTCGACTGGTGGATTCCCAGGAATACGGCATCAAGTCCTGTGAGATGCTCAAGGGCTTCCTCAGCGGCATGCACGCAGGTAATTTTGATATCACCCATGTGTTTATCGACAACCTGTATAAAACCATCGGCGCCGACCTGAAATCTGCCGAGGAGTTCATCGCCTGGGCTGCCAAGTTCGCCGCCGACAACAACATGGAGATTACCGTAACTCTGTCCGAGGATCCCGCCAACGTCTCCGAAGCCATGAAGCAGTACCTGTAAGCTCCCCCTACATTCCAAAATCCTCCGTATGGCCATTCATACGGAGGATTTTTCTATGATGCCGCGTTCTATCATCCTACATACTATCCTGCGTACTATCCTGCGTACTTTTCACCTCTATGATACCCCACGGGAGAAAAAATCAATCCGCAGATAGAAAAGGGGCCTTGAAAAAGGGATAGATATGTTTTATAATATGATAGAGATTTTATTGTTTAAGGAGAGATAGAAAGGAAAATGGCAAGTAACGCATCCGCTCCCCAGGCGGGAGCCATCCAGGAAAACAAAATGGGGGTCATGCCCATTGGGAAGCTGCTCTATAACATGGCCCTGCCCATGATCATCTCCATGATGGTTCAGGCGCTTTACAATGTGGTGGACAGCATCTATGTGTCCCAGGTGTCCGAAAGCGCCGTCACCGCCCTGTCCCTGGCTTTCCCGGTGCAGAATATGCAGATCGGCTTCGCCGTGGGTGTTGCGGTGGGCGTCAACTCCCTGCTGTCCAAAAGCCTGGGGGAGAAAAACCAGGAGGCCGCCAACTACGCTGCCGGAAACGGCATCCTGCTGGCGCTGATCTCCGTGGCGCTGTTTATGCTCTTTGGCCTCTTCGGTGCCCGTCCCTATTTTGAAATGCAGTCCACTGTGGCGGAAACCGTGGAAAGCGGCACCGCCTACGTCAGCATTTGCTGCATCTTCACCGCCGGCTGCTTTGCCCAGATCCTGGGAGAGCGGCTGCTTCAGGCCTCCGGCAGAACGGTGTACGCCATGATCTCCCAGATTACCGGTGCGGTGATCAACATTGTTCTGGATCCCATCTTCATCCACGGCAGATTTGGGATTCCCGCCATGGGCGCCGCCGGTGCGGCTGTGGCCACGGTCATCGGCCAGTGGATCGGAGCGGCCACCTGCATCTACTTCAATATCAAGCGGAACCCGGACGTAGTGCTGGGCTTGACCTATCTGCGGCCCCGGAAGGAAACCATGAATCCCATTTTGGCCGTGGGCATCCCCGCGCTGATCATGAACAGCATCGGCTCCGTGATGAACTTTGGCATGAACCAGATTTTCCAGGGCTTCCAGGAAACTGCCACCGGCGTGTTCGGCATCTACTATAAGCTGCAGAGCTTCTTCTTCATGCCCCTGTTCGGCATCAACAGCGCCACCATTTCCATCATCGCCTTTAACTACGGCGCCAGAAAGCCGAAACGGATGACCCTCACCCTGAAAATCGCCTGTGCCACCGCCTTCTGCTTTATGCTGGTGGGTCTGGCCGCTTTCCAGCTTCTGCCTGAGGCGCTGCTGGGACTCTTTAACCCCTCTGAGGAATTTCTGACCATGGGCGTGAAGGCCCTGCGGATCATCAGTCTCCACTTCCCCATCGCCGCCTTCTGCATCATGCTGGGCGCCAGCTTCCAGGCTCTGGGCAACGGCATCTATTCCACCATTGTCTCTCTGTGCCGCCAGCTCTTTGTGCTGCTGCCGGTGGCCTATCTGCTGAGCCTCACCGGCAATGTAAACAACGTGTGGTGGAGCTTTCCCATCGCCGAGGTGGTCAGCGCCGCCGTCACCGGCATTCTGTTCCGCCGCCTGTATGAGAAGAAAATCAAGCCCCTCTATTCTATTAAGCCTATGAAAAAACGATTTCTCCGGTCGGTGGCTCTGGCGCTGGTGTTCTGTCTGTTTCTCTCCACTCCTGCGGAAGCGGAGGGCCTTTTCTCCCTTGTCACGGATCTGTTTTCAAATAACGTATCCCGGCCCTCTTTCGTTGCCTACGCCGACATGGAATACACCCGGCCGGATCTACAGCAGCAGCAGGATATCCTGGACGAGGTCTGTCTCCTGGCCCAGGGAACGGACACCGACGCCATTCTGGACGGTGTATCTGCATTCTACGACGGCTACGACTGGTTCTTCACTGCCAGCGCTCTGGCAGAAATCCGCTACTGTACCGACCTCAGTGACCGCTACTGGGAGGAGGAATACAATTTCTGCTCCAATGCCAGCCCCTCTGTACAGCAGATGCTGGACAATCTGAACACCACCCTGGCTGCCTCTCCCTGCCGGGAAAAACTGGAGCGGGAATTCTTTGGTAGCGGCTTTTTCGACGACTATGACGGCTATGGAGAGCAGCAGCTGTGGGACGACAGCCTGGTGGCATTGATGGAGCAGGAGAATCAGCTCATCAGCCAATACTATACCCAGTACAGCCAAATGAACTCTCTGCTGGGCCAGCTGTTTTTCCGTGCCGATGACCTGGCTCAGACCCTGGTGGAGCTGATCGGGGTGCGAAATCAGATCGCGGAATACGCGGGCTACGACTCCTACGAAAGCTTCGCCAATGACTTCTACTACTACCGGGACTACGATCCGGAGGAGATGGCCGCCTATTTAGACAGCATCCGGGACAATCTTGTACCTCTTTATTTGGACGCCTGGGAAAAAGTCCCAGAATCAAAGGAGGCACCGGTCAGCCAGGCGCTGGACGATATCCGCACAGCCGCTCAGGCCATGGGCGGTAAGGTGGAGAAAGCCTTTCAGCTGATGGAAGAGGCGGGGCTGTACCACATCGAACCGGGGAAGAACAAGGCCGCCTCCTCCTTTGAGCTCTATCTTCCCAGCTACCAGGAGCCGTTCCTCTTCCTGAATCCCGACGGGATGGATTATGACTGTCTGAGCCTGGCCCACGAGTTCGGCCACTTCTGCAACGACTATGCCAGCTGCGGCACCATAGTAGGGATAGATGTGAGCGAGATCTTCTCCCAAGGCTTTGAATACCTGACCCTGTGCTATCATCCGGAAGCTCAGAACCTGATCCCATACAAAATGGTGGACTCCCTGAGCACCTATGTGGAGCAGGCCTGCTACGCCCGGTTTGAACAGGAGATGTACCGGCTGGAGCAGCCCACGGCAGAGAAGCTCTGCGACCTGTACGAGTTCACAGCCAGTGAATATGGCATGAATGATGAATACTTCTCCCCCTGGGATTTTGTGACCATCCCCCATTTTTACACCAATCCCATGTATGTCTCCAGCTACATCATCTCCAATGACGCAGCCCTCCAACTCTACCAGCTGGAGCAGGAGCAGCCGGGGCGGGGACTTCGCCTGTACCAGCGGAGCCTGGACACCCAGCAGCCCTATTTCCTCGCTTTCCTGGAGGAAGCCGGACTGGAAAGTCCCTTTGCGCCGGGAAGAATGGAGGAAGTGGCGGCGTTTTTCCGCACCGTCCTCTACGCTGCCTGAGGAATATTCTCCCCCGCATCGGATATACTGTTTGCGAGGTGAGAGCATTGAAAGAGGACGAAAAAAAGCCCACCGGCTGGGAGGTTGTGGACCCCAAACCGCCGGTGATCCAATCCGGGCCCACAGAAAAACGCCATTAGAAAACCCGAGCCTCCTTTTGGGGCTCGGGTCAAATTATCGATGGATCCGAAAACAGACAGCGGGGAGGCCCCGCAGCCAATTCGTTACGAACCTTGGGCAGTCAACCCACAACTCCTGGGCCCCTCGACCGGTACTGCCACGGTAAATTGGAATTTGGCGCTTTGTTGAATGGGATGCCCTCCGGCGGGTGCGTAGGGAACGCATTTATGCGTTCCGAAACGCCGGTGAATATCTGAGGTTTGTTGAATGGTAACAGCTTCCCATTTTTCCATTCAACGCACCTCGGTGATAGCCTTAACAAGGCGGAACGGATAAATCCGTTCCCTACGAAACCGCTCTATAAATTCCTATTTCGCGATCCTGCGTCAAGGGAATCCGCAAAACACATCCGATCAGTTGGGAATGGGATGCTCCCGGATATAATCGTCCAGAATCTGCGCCGCCAGGGCAACCAACCGGGCACAGGGACGCTTTTGATAGAATTCCGCATCCCGGGGCGTGGGGTTGGGGTCGGCGGGAGGATTTTTCAAAATATCCCGGCAGACAATGCTGTGCTCCCGTTCCCGGAATTTCCCGGCCAGCTCCTGCACCAATTTGTAATGGGCCCGCTTACTCTCGTCGTCCCCCGGAGTGCCATAGCCATAGAGCAGCCCGGCTACCATAAGCATTCCGCTTACCGCGCCGCAGACCTCCCGCATTCGGCCCATTCCTCCGCCAAAGGAGCTGGAAAGCCGGGCGGCGTACTGGGGCTTCATCCCCGTAACATCGCAAAAGGCCACTACCACCGCCTGAGAGCAGCTATAGCCCCTCATAAAATTTTCCATCGCCAATTCGCTGTGATTCATGCTATCACCTGCTTTCTCCAAATCATCCCCACCGGGGTTCCGGTGGGGATGGCATTAAAAAGGGAATTAAATGGTGATCAGCTCGTAGCTGTCCTCACCCAGGCCGATCTTCTTGCCGTGATGAATCTGGGCTCTCCAATCGGAGATGGGGAAGTCAGCGGTGAAGTGATCCACCCCGGGTTTTGTCATTTTCTCCAGCCGGCTGCCAGGATTCACCGGCTGCTTCAGCACCGCTTCGGCGCAGGCAAGATCCAGAGCCACCGGGTCAAAGGAAGCGAACATACCCACATCCGGCACGATGGGCACATCGTTCTCCGCATGGCAATCGCAGTAGGGGCTCACATCCCGCACCAGTGTGATATGGAAATGAGGCCGTCCGTCCACCACCGCCTTGGCATACTCGGCGATCTTGTAATTGAGCATCTGAACGGCATTCTCATGGCTGTGATAAATCGCCTCCATGGGGCACACATCCACGCAGCGGCCACAGCCCATGCAGTTGACCCAGTTGATTTTCATCTTGCCGGTCTCCGGGTCGATCTGGGGGCCATCGTGGGCGCAGTTTTTGGCGCAGGCACCGCAGGCCACACATTTCTCCGGATCCACGCAGGGGCGGCCGGCGCTGTGCATATCCCGCTTGCCCTGGTTGGAGCCGCAGCCCATGCCCAGATTCTTCAGTGCGCCGCCGAAGCCCGCTTCCTCATGGCCCTTGAAATGGTTCAGGGAGATGACGATGTCCGCATCCATCACCGCCCGGCCGATCATGGCCTTTTCCACATACTCGCCGCCCTGGACGGGCACGGCCACCTCGTCAGTGCCCTTCAAGCCATCGGCAATGATCACATGGCAGCCGGTGGTATAGGGGGTAAAGCCGTTTAAATAGGCAGTTTCCAGATGGTCCAGAGCATTTTTCCGGGAGCCCACATACATGGTGTTTGCATCCGTCAGGAAAGGCTTGCCGCCCAGCTGCTTCACCAGATCCACCACCACTCTGGCGTAGCCGGGCCGCAGGTGGGCCATGTTGCCCAGTTCTCCAAAGTGGATCTTGATGGCGACGTATTTATCCTTGAAATCGATTTTGTCCATTCCGGCGGTCATGATCAGCCGGGCCAGCTTCTGAGGCAGGGTTTCGCCGTTCGCCGTACAGAAGTTGGTAAAATATACCTTGGGTGTCATTGGGAGCGCCTCCTAAATATGTAGTGATATCATCAGTTTACTTCACAATGGAATAATTGTCAATTCCAAAAAAAACGGAGGCACCCGAAAGTGTCTCCGTTCTGGAAGAGTAAATTACTTACCGGCGTTGGCAATCTGGGCAGCGACCTCAGCAGCGAAGTCGTCCACCTTCTTCTCAATGCCCTCGCCCTTGATGAAGTGAACAGCGTCAACAAACTTGACCTTGACGCCCAGCTTCTTGGCGGCATCGGCGATGTAGCCCTCCACGGAGCCGGTGAACAGGTCGCCCCGGACGAAGTCCATCTGCAGCAGGCAGTTCTCCTTGTAGAAGTTGGCCAGCTTACCGGCGGCAATCTTCTCCTTGACCTGAGCGGGCTTGCTGGCCATCTTGGGATCATTCTCCATCAGAGCCAGCTGCACTTCCATCTCGTGATCCACATCGGCCTGGGGCACATTGGCCTTATCCCAGTACTTGGGATTCATAGCAGCGATCTGCATAGCCACGTTCTTACCGATCTCGGTAACGTCGGCGTCACCCTCCACAGCCAGGTTCACCAGAACACCGTGGGAACCACCGGCGTGAACATAGGCAACGCTGGTGTTGGCGTCGAACCGGGCGAAGCGGCGAATCTGCAGGTTCTCGCCAATGGCCATGACCTTCTCGGGCAGGATGCCGGCCACGGTCAGGTTGGAGCCCGGATAGGTGCAGTTCATCAGCGCGTCCACATCGGCGGGATTGCACTCCAGAACGGTCTTGGCAATATCCTTCACGAAGGCCACGAAGGAATCGCTCTTGGCGCAGAAGTCGGTCTCGCAGTTCACTTCCACCAGGGCGCCGATGCCGT
>JAXECZ010000136.1:0-4641 GCA_034104845.1 Faecousia sp.
TAACAATGTATTTTTTCAGGAAATCGGTGATTTTCTTACTGCCAATCATTTCTGTTCACCTCCGGACTGTGTCAGCGCGTAAAGGATGATACCGTTGGAGATCATGATTCTCATAACCTCGCTGAGGCCGCCGCCGCTGACAGCTTCGTTGGCGACCTGCTGGCCCATGGAAAGCACACCCTCGAAGAGGATGACACCGATGATGACATGGCTGATCTTCGCCTTCTTCACGCTGGCACCGCCAATGAGGATGGCGCTGGCGGCGATGAAGCCCAGCTGGCGGGGCGCGGTGTAGAGCTGAGCATAGCCAAAGGCCTGGGAATAGACCACAATACCCACGGCAGCCAGCACGGTGGAGAGCACAGTGCCCAGAATCCGCATATGATCCACATTGATGCCGCTGGCCTCCGCAAACCGGGGATTGGAGCCTGCGGCGCTCATGCTGATGCCCAGCTTGGACCGGCTGAACAGCCACATCAGGGCGCAGCAGATCAGGAAGAACACAATGCCGCCGGTGGGAATCGTCACACCCCAAAGGGTAAAGGAGCCCAGCTCATCCAGAATGTAGGCGTAGTTGCCCAGCAGACTGTGGGTGACACGGAGGCCACGGCCAATCAGCAGGTTGACCACACGGGGATTGGTATAGGGGATGCCCATCCAAACCATGCACATCAAAGACACAAAGCTGTAGCCCACATAGGTGGAGATGGTCATCTCGGAGCCCTTCATCCGGTTCAGCAGCAGGGCGTAGCCCCAGCCCAGGGGAATTGCCACAACGATGCCGCCCACAATGGAGAGGATCAGGCCTGCCCAGCCGGTGATATTATAGTTCAGGGTGGTGACCAGGGCGAACAAACCGCTGACGCAGCCGATGGTCATACCCATGTTCAGGCTGATACCACACTGGATGCCGGGCATCATGGCCAGCACCAGAACGCCGTACATGGACACACGCTCCAGGATATTGCCGACGAGCATGCTCATGTTGATCTTATAGAACTGAGCTGCCAGCATCAGGCAGATGAAGAACAGCAGAATGATGGAGCGGCTCACACCCATTTTGCCGGTGATGGGCTTCCAGAAAGCGATCAGCACCGTCAGCAGCAGCATGGCCACGCCCAGCAGCAGCAGATTCTCCGCATCGGCGGCAGCCACCATTTTCAGCCGGTTCAGTCCCGTGAGGTTTTTGTCCGCGCCGCAGGAGGCGTATTTGGAATACTGCTGAGCGAAATCCCCCTCGGAAGCGGTGATGACCGAGAGGATCTGCTCCCGCAGGGCCTCGGCATCCTTGCTCTTCAGCTCATCCAGGGTGGGAATACCGGCAGCCAGCACATCCCACAGAGAGGTGAAAGCGGAGTTTACTTCCTCTTCCAAATCCTGCAGCTCCTGGCTGTAGACAATGAAGCTGTAGTCCACTTCCGCCTCGACGGCAGTGATCTCCGCTTCTACCTCGGCAGCCGCTTCGCCGGAAATGGCAAGCTTGGCAGAGGCCAGGAGCTCTTCTTTGTAATCGTCGGCCTGTTCATTTTCCGCCAGGCTGGGAACCGCCTCAAGAATCACATTCCAGATGGTTTCGTCGTCCGCCTCGGCGTAGGCCGTCCAGTCCTCCACCGCGCCGCTGGCGCTGGCCCAAATCTGGCTGACCTGCTGGGCATGGTCGGTGGCAATCTCCTCCTCCGCCTTGGCCTTTACCAGCTTGATCATACCGGAACGGAGCTGCTCCTGCTGGGCCAGCTCTTCCACATTTCCGCACAGAGCGCTCCACAGGGCATCATCCTCGGGGTTAGCGTTCAGGAAGTCCGTCCAGTCGCCCACGGAGCCGGTTACTTTCTCGTACAGTGCGGCGTAGGCCTGGCTTTCCGCCTCTTTCATGGCGTTGTACCGGCTCTGAATTCCCTGAATGCCGGGAATTGCCGCCTCCAGCGCAGCCGTATCCACGCCGGAGGTATCGGAATACAGGGCCGTGGCCTCCTCCCGGGCTTCCGCCTCCGCCTGGTCGCAGGCGGCGATGTAGGCATCGGTGCCCATCTTGCGGAAATCCTTGCTCTTTCGCAGCTCCTGGCTGTAGGCAAGACGCTGGGCGGCGGCAATGGAATCAATCAGACCGCTGGTGGCAGTGCTGAGCACGGCGTCGGTCCGCATGGTATCCAGAATCGTCTGGGTGGATTCCATACCCCGAACCACATAGCCTAGCAGAGAGGACAGCAACAAGGCAGCCACCAGCACAAACAGCAATCCAGTGAGCAACCGGCGGGATAGACGATTCTTCTTTGTGATTTTGGTACTATTCTCTGTCATGCCAGATCACCTTCATACACTTTCTTACCGCTCATGGCCAGGCCGAAAGCGGTATCGGAGCTGTCGGGCCGCAGGATGCCGGAAATCTTACCCTCCGAAACAATGGCGATCCGGTCGCACACGGAACGGAGCTCCTGCAATTCGGAGGAGACCACCACAACGGTGAGTCCCTGCTCCCGGTTCAGTCTCACCAGCGTTTCCAGCACCAGCTGTTTCGCGCCGATGTCAATGCCACGGGTGGGCTCGGAAACGAAGAGAAACTTGGGCTTCATAGCCAGTGCCCGGGCCACACAAACCTTTTGCTGGTTGCCGCCGGAAAGCGTTCCGGCAGTCTGGGTGGGTCCGGTGCAGCGGATATCCAGATCCTGGATGCACTGCCCGGCAAATTCACGGATGCGCTTGGAATCCCGCAGGCCGAAGGGCTTCGTGAGGAACTCCCCATTGACCTGCATGGCGGTAAAGGCAATGTTATCCTCGATGGACTGATCCAGCAGCAGTCCCACGCCCCGGCGGTCCTCCGAGACCATGGCCATGCCGGAGCGCAGGGCAGTTTTGGTGTCGTTCAGGGGCAGGGGCTTACCAAAGAGCTCCACGGTTCCCTCGGCGGGGTACAGGCCCATCACGCCATTGGGCAAACCGATTTTGCCCTGGCCCGCCAGGCCGCCGATGCCGATGATCTCCCCGGTATACACATCCAGGTCGATGCCCTTGACCATTTCGCCGGGCATTTCCACCCGCAGGTCCCGCACCTTCAGGGCAATGTCCGTGCCATGTCTGTGGTCGGTTTTGCCCGCAATTTTAATCACGCTGTCGTCGCCCCGGCCAATCATCAAGGCAGCCAGCTCTTCCGCGCTGGTTTCCTCCTTCTTCCGGGTGCAAACCAGTGTGCCGTCCCGGAGGATGGTGATGTTGTTGCAGGCGTCCATCACCTCGTCAAGCCGGTGGGTGATGAAAATAATGGCGATGCCACGGCTGGCAATGTCCTTCATAACGGAAATCAGCTGGGCAGCCTCGGACTCCGTCAAAACGGCAGTGGGCTCATCGAACACCAGTAGCTTCACGCCGGTTTTGTCGATTTCCCGGGCAATTTCCACAAACTGCATATAGCCAACGGGCAGGGTGCCAACCAAGGTATCCTCGGAAATATCGATGCCCACGCTGTCCAGGGCTTTTCTGGCATCCTTTTTCATGGCGGCGTTGTCCAGCAGCTCCAAGTCCTTGCCCAGCAGCTTGCTCACCGGCCAGGATTTGCAGATTTCCCGGTTCAGCTTAATGTTCTCCGTCACCTTGAAGCCGGGAATCAGCATAAACTCCTGGTGAACCATGCCGATGCCCTTTTCCATGGCATCCATGGGGGAAGTGATTTTTATACTCTTGCCGTCCATCAGCACCTCGCCCTGGAAGCCGCCGGTGGAATGAATCACAGGCATACCAAAGAGCACGTTCATCAGGGTGCTCTTACCGGCGCCGTTTTCTCCAAGCAGGGCATGGATTTCGCCGGGACGAATTTTCAGGGTGACATCCTTCAATACGGCGTTTTCGCCGTAGAGCTTGGAAATATGATTCATTTCAAGGATATACTCTGCCAAGTTCAAAACCTCCTCTGTTTTTTTACGTTTGCAGTACGGATAAAAGGATATCCCCTGTCGGCGGCAGCCCACCGCCACGGGTTATCCCTCTATCAACGAATCGCCCGGACCCGTGCCGGTGGGGCACCTGATCCGGGCGACGTATTATGCTACAAAAGCTGCATCAACCGAATCAGCCGACGTAGTCAGCGAAGTTGATGGGCTCCAGGGCCAGCAGATAGTAGTTATCCACAGTGGAGCCGTCGGCAGCGGTGTAAACATCCATCTCGATAGAATCCAGGCCGGCAGCGGCAGCGATGCACTTAGCCATCAATTCTTCGTCGATCTTGCCCTCGATCTCGCCCTCAGCATACTTGCAGGCGTAGTCGAACATACCGGCGATCATGCTCATGTTAACGGGCAGGGACCAGGTGGAGAACCGGCCGGTGGCATCCTTGGTCTCCAGGAAGTTGGCCAGCTCCTTCAGAGCGGCGTCAATATCGCCCTGAGCGGTGGAGTCCAGACCGAAAGCCTGCTGGAAGCCGTGGAAAGGAGAGGGGCAGCAGGGCAGGGCGTAGTAAGCGTCGGGCTGCTCCAGAACGGCCTGCTGCAGAGCGACCTGCATGCCGCAGTTGGTGCAGTAGAAGCAGACCTTCTTGCCGGCGTACTCTTCCATGACCTTGGGAACATCCTCCAGGATGGCAGCCTGAGCGCCGCTCATGCCGGCATCACCGGTGGGATCGGGGCAGTCACGGTCAACGAACTCGATGCCGTA
>JAXECZ010000179.1:0-5464 GCA_034104845.1 Faecousia sp.
CTGAGAAACAGGCAGCCCTTCATCTGATAGATGCTGGTGTGCAGCGGATACCGCTCCAGACAGGCATCCCCGGAGGCATAGATCCGCTCCGCCCCGCAGGCGGCGCAAAAGCCGATGCATTCTTCCAGCAGCAGCTCCGGCTCCTGGGTGCTTTGGATTTGGATATAGGCCTCCTGCCGGTAGGGAATCTCCTTCAGGGTCAGGCTGGCCGCTCCGTGGCTGGTGGGAAATACCGGAAAATCCTTCATGCGTCTCTCTCCTTTTTGCCAAATTGTATCACATTCCAATCGGGGAATCAAGAAACCATGGGAAGAATTCGGCAAATTAGAATTTTCCGTGGCAGTACCGGTCGAGGGGCCCAGGAGTTGTGGGTCAACTGCCCAAAGTTCGTAACGAATTGGCTGCGGGGCCTCCCCCGCCTAATTCCGATTTTTCCCCTCTGCAGAGGCTATCCAATGGCTGAAACCGTGATTTTGGACGTTCTTCCTTTGTGCATTTTTCATATATGAAATCAGTTTTATCATATCGAAATCAATTCTATCCTACAATTCTTTTTCAAAAACGGAAATTTGTCCTAAAAAAAGCTTGATTTCTCAATTTTTGAATGTATAATATCAATCGAAACAGTTCACCGGAAGAAAGGAGGTTTGTTCCGTGAAAAAGACTATCTGCAAGATCGAGTTCGATACCGAGACCGCCACTTTGGTCAAGGCCTATTCCTTTGGCAAGCTGGGGGATCCTGCCGGTTATGAGGAGGATCTGTATCAGGCTCCCAATGGAATGTATTTCCTGCATGTTGGCGGCGGCGAGGCATCTCCTTATCCTACTGAGGATATCGTTCGCCTGGCCAAGACCAAGCTGAAGGCTTGGATGGAAGCACATCAGTAATTCCATACGGATAAAAGAGGTCCACCCTGCTTTTTCGGGGTGGACTTCTTTTCGATTCTGTGATATGCTCAAAGAAAAAGGCGGTGTACCATGGAGAATATTTTCATCCGTCCCATTGCCCGGATGCACAGTGATTTTGAGAGCAAATTCGGCATCCCAAGGCAGAGCGGCCTGGTGGAGGCGCTTCAATCCACGATTTGCTTTGAACAGGAATTCCGGAATGAGGATGCCCTAAGTGGAATCGGGGAATTCTCCCACCTGTGGATCATTTGGCAGTTTTCCCAGGCGGTGCGGCAGGGCTGGTCCCCCACGGTTCGTCCCCCAAGGCTGGGAGGCAACACCAGAATGGGTGTGTTTGCCACCCGGTCCCCTTTTCGGCCCAATAACCTGGGGCTCTCCTGCGTGCGGCTGCTTGGGGTGGAGCGCACCGAGGAATACGGGACGGTGCTCCATGTGGGCGGCGCCGACCTGATGGACGGCACACCCATTTTCGATATCAAGCCCTATATCCCCTACAGCGACTGCAAGCCGGAGGCCTCCGGCGGCTTCACGGAGCGGGCAGGCAGCTTCCTCCTGGAGGTGGATTTTCCTGATGAGCTGCTGAACAGGCTTCCGGCTCCAAAGCGGGAGGCAGCCATCGGCGTCCTGTCCCACGACCCCAGGCCCTCCTATCAGGATGATTCCCAGAGAATTTACGGCCTGCGCTTTGCCGGGTTCAATATCCGCTTCCGGGTTCAGGGGAAGCTTCTGACGGTTCTGGAAGTGGACTGACATCCAGATCCCGGTAGGGATAGAGCCGCTGCCAGCCGCTTTCCGTTTTTTGGAGGCTGCTGCGGTGGAGGGAGAGCAGCCGGTTGATCTGGTACACATCGATCCAGATCTCGCTGTTGCATTCCTTTTGACTTTCGTCAAAAATCAGCTGCATTCCAAAGTGAAGATGGTTGACATTGATATTGTTGGTGTTTTCCGTATCCGAATATCCGGTTCTGCCCAGAAAGCCGATCAGGTCTCCGGCGTTCACCTGCATTCCCACCTCCAGCCCTGGGGCAAAGGGCTGATCCTTTTTCAGGTGGGCATAGTAATAGTATCGCTTCTTGTCGCGGCTTCGGATGCCCACCCGCCAGCCGCCGTATCGGTTCCAGCCCAATGCCTCCACGGTTCCGCCCTCCACGGCGACAATGGGAGTGCCGGGACTACCCATCATGTCGTTTCCCAGGTGCTTTCGCTTAAAGCCATAGGAGCGGCTGGCTCCAAAATCGTCATAGTGGGTGTAATCGTAGCCAGCGGCAATGGGAGAAAAGACCTTTAAGCCGTATGTGGGCACCCAGGCTCCGTCCTTTTCGATGGCATAGCTCCCAAGGAAGCCCCCCAGGACGGCGGAATAGGCCTCGTGATAGTAATCATAGTATTTTCCTGCCAGCTCTTGGGCGGACTTGTCCCCTTTCAAATCCGCCGCCGCTTTCTTGACCGATTCCAGGCCGCAGCTTCCGCCGGTTCGGCAGGCCGCCACAGCCAGGATATCAATCCAATCGATATGCTTTTCCCGGTCATAGCTTTGGATATCCACATCCATGGCATATTTCAGGGATTCATAGGGCACGTCAAAATCCACCCATTTGATGAAATCCGCTTTTGCGCTGACGGAAAACAGCGGAAGCAGCAGTATGGACATGACCAAAAACCGCTTCATACCCTCACCTCCCGGTTAGGATATGGAGCGGCTTCGATTTTATTCGACGTTTTTTATTCCAGGTCCCGGACGATATCCTTGGCGATGCGGTAGATATCCTCCATGGTATTCAGGGAGGATATTTGATCTTTATAGTATCCGCTGTGGGCCACGCCCCGTAAGTACCAGGCAAAATGCTTTCTCGCTTCCAGACAGGCGATGTGCTCCCCGTGATCCTGCTGGGATAGCTGGAACTGCCTGACGGCCACGGCGATCCGATCCTTTAAAACCGGCCTGGGCTCCACCGCTGCACCGGACAGCGCCTGGCCCACCTCCCGGAAAATCCAGGGGTCGCCGAAGCAGCTTCTGCCGATCATCAATCCATCCGCTCCGGTCCATTTTTTGCAGCGCAGTGCCGCCTCCCCACCGGTGATGTCCCCGTTGGCGATGACCGGAATGGAGAGCTGCTCCTTGACCTTGCGGATGCTGTCCCAATCCGCCACGCCGGTATAGAGCATACTCCTGGTACGGCCATGCACCGTAACCATGGCGGCGCCGCTCTGCTCCATCCGCTTTGTAAAATCAAGGACATTGATGCTGCCCTTGTCCCAGCCCAGGCGGCATTTCACCGTGACGGGCACATCCACCGCCTTGGAAACAGCGGCAACAATCTGCCCGGCCAGCTCCGGGGTCCGCATCAGGCCGCAGCCATCTCCGGAACCCGCGATTTTCGGCATGGGGCAGCCCATGTTGATGTCGATAAAATCACAGCCGGAGATTTCCAGCGCCAGTCTCGCTCCCTCTGCCATGGTATCCGGGTCATTTCCGAAAATCTGGGCACCGCAGACGCTTCCCTGATTTTTCCGAAGAAGCTTGGCGCTTTTTTTATCCTTGTAAACCAGGGCCCGGGAGGAAACCATTTCCGTCACCGTGACCCCCGCCCCCAGCTCCGCGCAGACCGTGCGGAAGGCCCAGTCCGTGACCCCCGCCATGGGGGCGAGGAAAAGGGGGTTCTCAACCTGGATCGTTCCAATGTTCATAGTTGTCTCTCTTTCTGTTTGCTTATCGGTTTTGGCAACATTTCACAATATCAGAATGCTCCCTGTCCAAATGAGTCCCATGACTGCTGCTCCGATGGCTGCCCAGAACGCGCCGTAGAAATAGAGCTTTCGCCTCTTTGGCATACGCTCCCCCATGCGAATGGCGGCTTCCGCCTCTTTCAGCAGCGCCTCATCCGTAACCGCGTTTTGGGCCGCATCCTCTTTCAGAATAAAAATCGCCTGTTCAAAGAGCTTGGGATCCGGGGAATGAACAACAATAACCTGACGGGAAATACCTTTTACCATCTTGCTGCCTCCTTTTGTAAGGAAGCATGTCCGAAAATCTGGTGATTTATTCCAATCCCAGCTTTTTCTTTTCCCAGGCTCTCAAGGGAAGTCTTACTCCTGCTCCTTTGGCCGTTTGTATCGTCCCTGGGGCTGCCACTCGGGAAGCGGATAGCGCTGCATGGCCCCGAAGATTCTTTCTTTCAAATCGGGATAGGTCTTCACCAGATCAAAAATCAGCTCCTTGATCTCCTCCCGCTTGGTGTGCTTGTCCACCGGGCACCGGTTTTGGAGCACCGGAAGTCCCTGCTCCTGGGCAAAATGATCCACCGTCTTTTCGTGGATGTACAGCATGGGACGAATCTGGATGATGCCCGTTCGGTCCAGATTGGTCACCGGTTGGAAGCAGCTGATTCTGCCCTCATAAATCAGGGACATGAGAAAGGTCTCCACCGCATCGTCATAGTGATGCCCCAGAGCTAGCTTGTTGAAGCCCTTGTCCAGAATGGCCTGATTCAGAGCCCCCCGGCGCATTTTGGCGCACATGGAGCAGGGGTTCTTTTCCTGCCGGTAGTCAAAAATAATGGGGGCGATCTCCGTTTTGACGATGGTGTAGGGCACCTCCAGCTCTTTGCAGAGTGCTTCTATCCCACTGTAATCCATATTCAGGCCCATGTCAATGGTGATGGCTTCCAGCTGAAAGGCTTTGGTGTAGTATTCCCGCAGACCGGCCAGCAGCATTAACAGCACCAGGGAATCCTTGCCGCCGGAAACCCCAACGGCAATTCTGTCCCCCTCATCGATCATTTTGTAGTCCTCCACGCACCGGCGAACCAGACCCATCAGCTTTTGCATCGGTGATTTTCCTCCAAAAACAAGAAAAAATAAGAAGTGAGAATTCGTGAGAAATCAAGAGAATTATTGAGGATTAAAGAGCATCCTCCGCAATTCACAATTTTTCTCAAAAATCCTGTTGACTTTTAAAAATGGATATGGTATAAAGCAATGGTGTTTGCAAGATATTGTAGCGCAAACACCTCAAATTGTCAAAATATTTTACCTAATTGGAGGAACGCATATGTCCACTACCCTCGCAAAGAAGGAGACCCTGGAGCGTAAGTGGTATGTCATCGATGCAGCCGGTAAGCCCCTGGGCCGTACCGCTGTGATCGCTGCCAACCTGCTGCGCGGCAAGCACAAGGTCGATTTTACTCCCAATGTTGATTGCGGCGACAACGTGATCATCATCAACACCGACAAGGCTGTTTTCACCGGCAAGAAGGCCGAGCAGAAGGTCTACTACCGCGTTTCCGGCTGGATCGGCGGCCTGAAGGAGACCAAGGCCCGCACCATGATGGAGAACCGCTCCGACTATGCCATGGAGCTGGCCGTCAAGGGTATGCTGCCCAAGAACACCCTGGGCCGCAGCTGCATGACCCGGCTGCACCTGTACAAGGGCGCTGAGCATCCCCATGCTGCCCAGAAGCCCGAAGCCTGGACGCTGGACTAATTGGAGGTAACACACTATGTACGAGAGCAAGAAGAAGTATTTTTACGGCACCGGCCGTCGTAAGTCCAGCAT
>JAXECZ010000182.1:0-3126 GCA_034104845.1 Faecousia sp.
GATTCGGCAATATCTGGCCATGACGGCGGCGGAAATGACACAGGCCGGTTCCCTGCCCCGGCATGCCGCCTGGATGGCCTGCCATTTTTCTCCCTATTCCACCGGCCTGACCAATCTGCCCGAACGGCTGCCGCCGGAGACGCTTTTGATTCTCAACGACCGAACTCCCATCCACGGTCACGAGCCCCAACGAATTCTTCGGGAGCTGGAAACGGTGCTCCACCGGTTCCGCTGTCCGGGACTGCTGGTGGATTTTCAGAATCCGCCCTGTCAGGAGTCTCTGGAGTTGGCGGACTTTCTGGCAAAGCAATTGGATGCTCCCATGGCCATCAGCCCGGAATACAACGCGGAGGGCCGGGGGGTGTTTCTGCCGCCGGTGCCCACGGACAGGAAAGCTTCCGACTATTTCAAAAACTGGGCCGGGCGGGATATCTGGCTGGAGGAGGCGTTGGAGGGACAGAACATCACCCTGACCAGCCAGGGCTCCTTTTGCTCCGCCAACCGCCGGCAGGATTTTGACCTGATTCATGCCGACAGCAGTCTGCACTGCCACTACAGCATCGAAGAGCAGCCGGAAGCCATTGTCTTTCACACCTGGCGAACCAGGGAAGACTTGAGCCAGCTACTGGCAGAGGCGGAAGCGCTGGGGGTAAAGCAGACTGTGGGCCTCTATCAGGAGCTGTCCCATGCCCCCAGTCCGGTGTTCTCTCCATAACGCGCCACAAAAAAGCGCATCCAGTTGGGTGTCTTTTTTCTTTCATCTTATCACACTTGGCCGCTATTTTAAAAGGCAGAATTCCGACGGGGCTTGACAAATCCCGCTTCCCCGTTAAAATGGTTCTGTAAGAATGGAAAAGGAGGCCTGATGGGTTTGAAGAAGCTCAGTGGATTTACCCTGTTAAAGCTGATTGCCGCTTTTCAGGTGGTATACATTCATTTGATAACCCACTTTCATCTGCCCCCCGTCCCTTTCATCAAGCCGCCGGATGTATTCCGCTTTCTGTCCCCTTTCGACGGGGTTCCGGTTTTTTTCTCTCTCAGCGGCTACTTCCTTTGGAAATCCCTGTCCGCCCGCCCTCTGGGCTTCCGGGACTATGCCCGGCGCAGAGTGATTCGAATCTTCCCGGAATTGTGGATGGTTGTGGCCTTCTCCATTGTTTCAATCCTGATTTTCTGCCGTCAGGAATTATCCGCCCTCCCCTTTCTGGGCTGGATCGGTGCCCAGGCAACCTTCCTGCAATTCTGGACGCCGGAGTGTCTTCGCTCCTTTGGGACCGGGTGCCCCAACGGTTCGCTGTGGACCATTACCATCTTTCTGCAATTTTACCTTGTGGTGTTCTTTCTTCACCGGCTGCTCCACGGCAAGAAGCTCATCGCCTGGTTATTAACCCTTTTGGTTTCCGCCGGGCTGAACGTGATCCCCGGATATTTTGCGTCCGATGTTACCCAGCTCCCGTATAAGCTCTATCAGCAGCTCCTACTTCCCTATCTGTCCGTGTTCCTGTTCACGGCCTGCGTCGCAGAATTTGAAGACGTGATTGGGGGTAAACGCAAAAGCATTCTGCTGGTAATCGCTTTGTATGCCGTCCTGGTCATTGGGATTCCTTTCGATTTTCAGGGTGCGGGGTATCCCCTTTTCCGGTCCATGCTCATTGGTCTTTTCTCCCTTTCCTTCGGCTCCACCATCCGATTTGGGCTTCTCAAGGAGGATATTTCCTATGAAATCTACCTGGTGCATATGCCCGTGGTGAACATTCTCCTGGAACTGACTGAAGCGCCCAATTGGGGCACTTTCCTCACTGCCTTGGGGCTGACCTTGCTGCTGGCCCTCACCCTGTTCCAGCTGAACCGTCGGATCATAAACCGGCTGAATGCAGCCTGAATCTGAAAAGCCCCGCTCCAAAATCGGAGCGGGGCTTTCATTCATACTTCTTCCATTTCTTCCTGCTGCTGGTACTCCGGGAACACGGAGTACATGGGCTTCACGTCCTTGCCCAGAATCTTCCGATCCACATAGTTCACGGTGATTTTGTAAACCAGGCTGCTCAGGCTGATGACACCGATCAGGTTGGGGATGGCCATCAAGCCATTGAAGGTGTCGGACAGATCCCAGGCCAGATCCAGGCTCATGGTGGCGCCCACCACGATAAATACCACAAACACCACCTTGTAGATCATGGTTGCCTTGGTGCCGAAGAGATACTCAAAGGCCTTGGTGCCGTAGTGGCTCCAACCCAGCACAGTGGAGAAAGCAAACAGCAGCACCGCAATGGCGATGAACCAGGAACCTGCCTGACCAAAGGAAAGGGAGAAGGCCTCCGCCACCATGGCGGTTTTCTCGGTAGTGGTGAGCATGGCGCCGGTGTTCAGATCCACCAGACCGCTGGTGAGCACCACCAGAGCGGTGAGGGTGCAGACGATGATGGTATCGGCGAATACCTCAAAGATGCCCCACATGCCCTGCATGACAGGCTCTTTCACATTGGAGTTGGAGTGGACCATAACAGAGGAGCCCAGGCCGGCCTCGTTGGAGAACACGCCGCGCTTCATGCCCCAGGTCACGGCGTCCTTCACGGTGGCACCCACCACGCCGCCGAAAGCAGCCCGGCCGGTGAAAGCGCACTTGAAGATGATGCCAAAAGCGGGAATGATCTTGGAAGCATTCATTACAACGATGACGACGGCACCGATCATATAAACAACGGCCATAAAGGGAACCAGCTTTTCCGTCACGGAGGCGATACGCTTCAGGCCGCCGACCACAACCAGGGCCGCGATCACCATCAGCGCCACACCGGTGACCCACATGGGAATGCTGAAAGAAGCCTTCATGTTCACGGCGATGGAGTTGATCTGGCTCATGTTGCCGATGCCGAAGGAGGCCAGCACACAGAAGCAGCTGAACATAACCGCCAGCACAGCACCGATCTTTTGATAACCGGCGTAGCTGCCAAGGCCATCTTTCAGGTAGTACATGGCACCGCCGCACCACTCGCCGTCCTTGTTCTTCCGGCGGTAGTAGATGCCCAGCACATTTTCGGAATAGTTGGTCATCATGCCGAAGATGGCCACGATCCACATCCAGAAGATAGAGCCGGGGCCGCCGGTGGCAATGGCCGCAGCCAC
>JAXECZ010000116.1:0-37783 GCA_034104845.1 Faecousia sp.
CAGAGTGAAGAACAGCTATTCAAACTCCTTGCATATCCTGAAGCGCTGAAATTTCAGCAATCGGTTACACAGCTTCGATAAGCCTACCATATTTTTCCCGATCAAGTGCTTGTTGGATTTCGTCTGTATACCGTTCAATTGGAATTTGCAGAGCAGATTTTAGCCCGGATAACTGTAGGGGAGGCCGGGCGGAATAACCTCATGATACAATCCTACTATCTCATCAACCAAGGATATTCCTGCCTGCAATCCACGATCCAGTCCACATATACCGTGTCATCCCGAATCTGGTACAGTACGAGGTACCAGTTTTCCACATACAGCTTATGATACTTGTTTACCGGCATATACTCCTCATTGAAGAACGAATAGCGCTGGGGCATTTCCTGCAGGGAGCGCATTTCCTCCAGAAACCGGTGCTTCAGTTTGACGGCCGCGGGCTTGTTGATTTGGGTCAAAAAACGCAGGTGCAGCGCTAAGCTCTCTCTGGTTCTGTCTGAGATGATCACTTTGTATTTCATCGGTTATCCCTCGTCCAGAATGCCATCCAAGAAACTCTCCAGCTCATCGATGGTGCTGCCCCGGCGGCCCATAGCCCGATCCTCTTCCACAGAAAGCAGATCCTCCCGGAGCTTCAGCATCTTCTCCCTGCGGGTAAAGCTCTCAATGTCCATAATGACCAGGTCACCCTCTCCGTTTTTGGTGAGATAGACAGGCTCCTTAGATTTGCGGCACAGATCGGCGATTTCATTGTAATTCTGACGAATGGCAGCGGAAGGTCGAATATGCATAATCATTCCTCCTGATAGTCAAATTCTAATCTTATTATATCAGAATTCGGCTACTTCGTCAACACGAATCCGTTCTGCTCCCGGATTGCCCTATCCTGCCGCGTCCAGCATGTTTTGTATATAGATGCCATAGCCCACGGTGGGGTCGTTGACGAGCACGTGGGTCACCGCGCCCACCAGCCGGCCATCCTGGATGATGGGGGAGCCGGACATGCCCTGGACAATGCCGCCGGTGGCCTCCAGCAGGGCAGGGTCCGTGATTTTCAGCAGCAGATTCCGTCCGTCCGACCGGGAGGCGGGGTAGAGCTTGAGGATTTCTGCGGAGTAGTCCCCGGTGGCGAATCCGGTGACGGTGGAGCGGATGGTAGCCTGCCCCGTATGAATCTGGCTGGCTGCGGCAATGGGAATGGGCTCTCCCAGCCAGCCCTGGCGGCTCTTCCCGAAAACACCCTGGGGGGTGTTGCGAAGCAGCTCTCCGCAGGCATCCGCATTGTCGCAGCTGCCCTTGAGCTGGCCCGGGTGGCCGCTTTTCCCCTTGGTGACGGACTGCACCTGAGCGGGATAGGTGGTTCCCTGGGCCATTTTCAGCAGCACTCCGCCGCTGCCGTTGACGCCGTGGCCCAGTGCGCCAAATTTTCCGGTGGCGGGGTCATACCAGGTGACGGTGCCAATGCCGGAGATGCCTTGCTTTAAATACACGCCCAGCTTGGCCCCACTGTCGGTATGGTTGATTTTCACCGGGATCTCCAGCTCCTTGGCACCCCGGCGAATCAGCAGGGAGGCCTCCGGGCCGGAGGAATCCAGACCGGAGCGAAGCTCCTGAATGTTATGCACGGCTTGTCCATTCACCTTTACAATCCAATCGCCAATTTTCAGTCCGGCGTTCTTTGCATCGGCACCCAGCTTGTCGTCAAAGGCAGCGATGGTGACCGTGTTATCCTGAAGCTGGAGCCCAATGGTTTGCCCCACCGGCACCAGCAGCGGCTCTGCCAGCGAAATGGGAGAAATTACCACCAAAAGGAATGCCAGCGCGGAAGAAATTACCATTCGTTTCATTTTCAGCCCTCCGTTTCCTGCACCATTAATATGCCGCGCAGGATGGATTGTAACCGCTGAAAAAGTCGAAAAATCAGGAAGAGTATGGCCTGGCTGTCAAAATCAGGTTGCGGGATTTTGAAAAATAAAGTAAGATAGAAACAGAAAATGCAGCGCGGCTCCCGTGACTGCGAAAGAAGCAAAAGGAGGAAGAACGATCATGAATGCATTCCATTCGGAGCTGGCGGCCAAGCTGAATGCGCTGATGGAGGATGTCCCTTATCAAACTGCCAATCTGGCCAATGCCTCCGCTCTTTTGTGGCAGGAGCTGCCGGATATAAACTGGGTGGGCTTTTATCAGCTTCTGGGCGACAGGCTGGTGCTGGGCCCCTTTCAGGGGAAACCTGCCTGCATCCAGATTCCCTTGGGAAAGGGCGTCTGCGGAAAAGCGGCGGCGGAGGAACGGGTGCTGCGGGTGGAAAATGTCCATGCGTTCCCCGGACACATCGCCTGCGACAGTGCCTCCAATTCGGAAATCGTGCTGCCAGTGTACCGCCGGGGAAAAATCTGGGGCGTTCTGGACATCGACAGCCCGCTGTTTTCCCGCTTTACGCCGGAGGATGAGGCGCAGCTGGGGCAGATTTCAGAGCTTCTCGGCAAAATGCTCTCGGGAACAGAATAAAAACAATGTTGCCTATTGCTTTTCCCTGGGGAATTGTGGTAATATACTGGAAAGGGTGTGCCGTTTCCTTTGGAAATGGGCAAACTGATCATTACTGAAAAAGGAGCGAAAGGACTATGGGTCTTATCAAAGCACTTGTGGGTTCCGCCGGAGGCGTTCTGGCCGACCAGTGGAAGGAATATTTTTACTGTGAAGCCATTCCCGAAACCGTTCTGGGCGTTCAGGGGAAGAAGCGGGTTTCCGGCCGTTCTTCCAACAAAAGAGGTTCCGACAATCTGATTTCCAACGGCAGCGTCATTGCCGTGGCCGACGGGCAGTGCATGATGATCGTGGATCAGGGCAAGGTGGTGGAGTTCAGCGCCGAGCCCGGCGAATTCACCTACGATGCTTCCAGTGAGCCCACCATTTTCTCCGGCAGCCTGGGTCAGAGTGTTCTGGAAACCTTTAAAACCGTGGGCAAGCGGTTTACCTTTGGCGGCGACACGGCCAAGGATCAGAGGGTGTACTATTTCAACCTGAAGGAGCTGGTGGGCAACAAGTATGGCACCCCCAGCCCGGTGCCTTTCCGGGTGGTGGATCGGAATATCAACCTGGATTGGGAGATTTCCATCCGCTGCTTCGGCGAGTACAGCTTCCACATCTGCGACCCGCTGCTGTTCTACACCAATGTGTGCGGCAATTTCAGCGGCGAATACACCCGGGATCGACTGGAAAGCCAGATGAAAACCGAGCTGCTCACCGCTTTGCAGCCTGCTTTCGCGAAAATCTCCGACCTGGGCATCCGCTACAGCAGCCTGCCCGGACACACCATGGAGCTGGCGGACGCGCTGAATGAGGTGCTGTCAAACAAGTGGCGCAATCTCAGAGGCATCGAGATCGTCTCCTTTGGCGTTTCCAGCGTGAAAGCCTCCGAGGAAGACGAGAAGATGCTCAAGGACATGCAGCGCACCGCTGTCTACTCCAATCCCAACATGGCCGCTGCCTACGACGTTATGGCCCGGGGCGACGCCATGAAGACTGCCGCCGGCAATTCCGCCGGGGCCATGACCGGTTTTATGGGCATGAATATGGCGCAGGGCATGGGCGGCGGCAATGCGGCCCAGCTGTTCCAGATGGGTCAGCAGCAGGCAGCCCAAGCGGCTCCCACACCTGCCGCACCCGCTGCTGCGGGCTGGAAATGCAGCTGCGGCGCCACCGCCACCGGGAAATTCTGCCCGGAGTGCGGAGCAAAAAAGCCGGAGACCACAGGCTGGAAATGCAGCTGCGGTGCGGTGAACCAGGGAAAATTCTGCCAGGAATGCGGCGCCCGGAAGCCTGCGGGCGTTCCCCAGTACAAGTGCGATAAGTGCGGCTGGATGCCCGAGGACCCCAAAAATCCTCCCAGATTCTGCCCGGAATGCGGCGATAAATTCGGCGACGAGGATATCGTCCTCTGATGCTGTTTCTGCCTGCGGCGTTGTACAGCCGGTACAGCGGCCAGCCATCAGAGCCATGAAAGGAGTGTCAGCTTATGGCCAGTGAAATCACCAATTATCAGTGCCCTTCCTGTACCGGCCCCCTGCATTTTGGCAGTGAGTCCGGCGTTTTGGAGTGCGACTACTGCGGCAGCCGCTACTCGGTAGAGGACATTGAGCACATGTTTGCCGAGAAAAATGCCCATGCGGAGGACGCCACCAGAGAGGCTGAAGAAAAAGAGGCACAGGAGCAGCTGGAGGAGGCCCAGTGGGACATGGAGTCCGCCGGGGCGGACTGGGGCGAGGAGGAAGAGAGCCTCAATGCCTACAATTGCCCCTCCTGCGGCGCGGAACTGATCTGCGAGGAAACCACCGCAGCTACCTCCTGCCCCTATTGCGGAAATCCCTCCATCCTTCCCGGCAAGCTCTCCGGCAGCAAAAAACCGGATTTGATCATCCCCTTTCAGGTGGACAAAGCCGCAGCTGTGGCTGCGCTGAAAAATCACTATCGGGGTAAGCCCCTGCTGCCCAAGGTCTTTAAGGCGGAGAATCACATCCAGGAAATCAAGGGTGTCTATGTGCCGTTCTGGCTGTATGATGCCCAGGTCAGCGGAGACTTTACCTACAGAACCACCCGGGTGCATACCCACACCACCCCCAAGGAATACATCACCGAAACCGATCATTTTCTGGTGCACCGGGCGGGAAGCCTGGACTTTCAGAACGTGCCGGTGGACGGCTCCTCCCAGATGCCCGACGGACATATGGATGCCATTGAGCCCTATCGGTTTGAGGATTTGAAGCCCTTCTCCCTGGGGTATCTGCCGGGCTTCCTGGCGGATCAGTATGATGTATCCAAGGAGGAATGCTCCCAGCGGGCCAACCGGCGCTGCGCGGCCAGTATGGAGGATGCCATGCGGAACACCGTGGTGGGATATGCCTCCTGTGTCACCATCCAGAAAAATGTGACCGTCCGTCCGGGAAAGGTGCGGTATGCCCTGCTGCCGGTTTGGATGCTCTCAACCAAGTGGAACGGAAAGAATTTCCTTTTCGCCATGAATGGGCAAACCGGAAAGCTCATCGGCGATCTGCCCATCGACAAGGCAAAGCTGGCACTGTACTGCGGCGGCGCTTTTGTGGCGGCTGCGGCACTTTCGCTGCTGTTTTTGCTGTAAGGAGGTGGCCCATCGATGAAGAACAAATGTTTTCTTGGCTTTTTGATGGTGGTGCTGCTGCTCTCCTGTTTTGCGGTTTCTGCCTTTGCCACGGAAGCCCAGCTGGATCATGTCACCGACGAGGCGGGGCTCTTTACTGACGAAGAGCGTCAGGCCCTGGAGCAGCGGGCGGAGGCCATCAGCGAAAAATACCAATTTGGTGTGTACATCGTCACCCTGGAGGATTTCAAGGATTACACCAATTCCTCCGATATTGAAAAATTTGCCGTCCGGTTCTATGACCAGTATACCCTGGGCTATGGTGAGGATCACTCCGGCACCATGCTCATGCTCAGTATGGCGGAACGGGACTATGATTTGGATTTTAACAGCAAACAGGCAGATTATATTTTCACCGAAGCGGGACGGGACTGGATGGAAAATCGATTCCTGGTTCATTTCCGGGGGGATGATTTCTACAGCGGCTTCCAAGAGTACCTGAATACCTGTGAAGAATACCTGGAGGCGGCCCAAAACGGCGAGCCCGTGGGGGAGGGGATGGCCAGCTCTGCCGATGAGGAGAAGCTGCCTGTGGCCATCGCGCTGATTCCTGGGGCGGTTGCAGCGCTGCTGGTGGGGATTTTCACCATCGCCCCCATGCACTCCGCCGGCGTCAAGCGGGATGCCGATTCCTATATTGTCCAGGGAAGCCTGGAGCTGCGCCGCCGGTCGGATATGTTCCTGCACCGCAGCGTTTCCCGCCGCCCCCGTGAAACTCAGTCCTCCGGCAATCAGTCCGGCGGCTCTCACCATTATTCCTCCGGAAGCCATTCCGGCAGAAGCGGGAAATTCTGATTTTATGCCCCCGATTCCATCGGGGGCATTGCCACGGATGGGGTTCAAATTTATTTTGAAATATCCTTTGACTTCTGGAGAATAGGGAAGTATAATTCCTTGGCTGACTATACAAATGAGAAGAGGATTATCTGAAATGAAAAGAACGAAGCGGGATATGCTCCAAGGCCCCCTGGCTATGGGGATTCTGCTGTACACCCTGCCCATCATCCTCACCAGCTACTTGCAGCTTTTGTTCAACGCGGCGGACCTGGTGGTGGTGGGCAGATTCTGCGGCAGCATGTCCGTGGCAGCGGTGGGCGTAACCGGTGCGCTTACCAACCTGATCATCAATTTGTTCATGGGCTTATCCGTGGGCGCGGGCGTGGCGGTGGCCCATGCCATCGGAAGCCGGGAAGCGGAGGTGGTGCACCGCACGGTGCATACCGCTCTGCTCACCGCCCTGATTGGCGGCGCGGTGCTGACAGTGGTGGGAGTGGTTTATTCCCCCACGTTTCTGCGGTGGATGGATACTCCGGAAAATGTGCTGCCCCTGTCCAGCACCTATATGCGGATTTATTTCGGCGGCATCACCTTTATCATGGTGTATAATTACTGCACCTCCATTCTCCGTGCGGCGGGGGATACCCAGAGCCCCCTGGTCATCCTTATGGCTGCCGGAGTGATCAATGTCATTCTGAATGTGGTTTTCGTGGCGGCATTTCATATGAATGTGGCGGGGGTTGCCTTGGCCACGGTGATTTCCCAGGCCTTTTCCGCCGTGGCGGTGACGGCTGTGCTGATGCGCCGCAGGGATGACATCCGATTCTACCCGTCGAAAATGCGGGTATACTGGCCCCAGCTGAAAAAAATCATCCGCATCGGTCTGCCCGCAGGCATTCAGGGCTCCACCTTTTCCATCTCCAATGTGATCATCCAGTCCGCCATGAACTCCTTCGGTGAGGTGCTGGTCTCCGGCAACGCGGCGGTTTCCAATATCGAGGGCTTCTGCTTTTCCACGGTGGACGGCTTCCACCAAGCGGCAGTGAATTATATCGGCCAGAACGTAGGTGCCCAGCAGTTTGACCGGGTGAAGAAGATTTTCCGCCTCTGTGTGCTGTATGCCTCCCTGGCAGGCTTGCTTGTTGGGGGCGCGGTGACCATTTTCCGCCGTCCGTTGCTGAGCATTTATATCACCGATTCCCCTGAGGCCCTGCAAATTGGAATGACACGGGTGTTCTTTACCTCTGCGCCCTATTTCCTCTATGGCCTGCTGGATGCGGCGGCGGGCTCCCTGCGAGGGATGGGCGCCTCCACCATTTCCATGCTGATCTCCGTTTTGGGCATCTGCGGCTCCCGGCTGCTGTGGATTTTCACCGTGTTTCAGATTCCTCAGCTCCACACGCCGGAGTGCCTGTATTCCTCCTATCCGATCTCTTGGATTCTCACCACCGTGGCGGAGTTTGTGGCATTTCCCATTCTTTTCCGCAGAATCTCGGCAAAGTCCCAATCAGCCTACACGCAAGGCTGACAAAAACCGCCTCACCCGAAACGAGTGAGGCGGTTTTTACAGCATTTCAAGTATTTTTGCCTTGGGTATGGCACCGATGGATTTGTTCACAAGCTGGCCGTTCTTGAACACCAGCAGGGTGGGGATGCTGGACACGCCATAGGAAATGGCCAGCTCCTGCTCTTCGTCCACGTTTACCTTGCATACCTTTACATCCGGGCGCTCGGCGGCTACCTCCTCCAGCACTGGGGCAATCATCCGGCAGGGCCCGCACCAGCTGGCCCAGAAATCCACCAGCACGGTCTTGGCGCTGCCTTTCACAACGCTCCCAAAATCGTTTTTGTTGACATGCAGTATCGCCATGTTCATTCTCCTTTCTCGGTATTAACAGGGTATGAGCTTTCTGCCATTATCATAACGGAAAAAATCGGAAAAAACAAGCTTTGAAAGTAAAATTCCTGTGAATTTTCGCATCTTAAGCTACACTTAATGAATCCTTAAGCTGTGGCTGGTTGATTTTTCATACGGGATGGATTATGATAGGGCCAATGAAAATCCTGTGTTTGGATGGAGGTTTTTTCCATGAAAAAAGCTGCCGCGTGGGTGCTGGCCGGCTGTATGCTGCTGGGGCTGTCGGCCTGCTCTGTGAAAGAAAATCAAGTGTTTGTCCAAAAGGTCGCCGATCTGGCTCAGATGGGAGGGATCGCTCCCGCGGATCGGTTCAGCGGCCTTGTGGTATCGGAAAGCGTGACGGAGATCCAGCGGGATAAGGACAAGGTGGTGGACACCCTTTCTGTCCGGGAGGGCGACGATGTGAAGCAGGGACAGGCGCTCTTCTCCTACGATACCGACCAGCTCCAGCTGACCCTGGAAAAGCAGAAGCTGGAATTGGAGCAGCTGGCCTCCTCCATTGAGAATTACGGCATCCAGATCGCTCAGCTGGAAAAGGACCGGGAACGGGCAGGCTCCGGCGACAAGCTGAAATATACCCTCCAGATCCAAACCAACCAAATCGATCTGAAGGAAGCGGAGCTGAAGCTGAAGACCAAGCAGTCCGAGGTTCAGAAAAGTGAGCACCTGCTGGCCAACGCTCTGGTAACTTCCCCGGTTGACGGCCGGGTGACCTCCATCAGCGAGGACGAAACCGATGAATACGGCAATCCAAAGCCCTACATCACCATCCAGCAGGCTGGCTCCTACCGGGTCAAGGGAACGCTGAATGAAATGCAGCGGGGTGCCATTACGGAGGGTACCCGGCTGCGGATGGTCTCCCGCCTGGACCCAAACCAGTACTGGATGGGCACCGTTACCCTGGTGGACTATGAGAATCCCACCCAGGGAAACAACAATGGCTATTACATCAGCTCCGGCTCCGATGAAATGAGCGATTCCAGCCGGTATCCCTTTTATGTGGAGCTGGACAGCAGCGACGGGCTGCTTCTGGGGCAGCACCTGTATCTGTCGGTGGCAGCAGAGGAGGAAGCGGCTCTGGAGGGTGTTACCCTGGGAAGCGCTTTTATCTGCTTTGATGAGGAGGGAAACGCCTACGTCTGGGCGGAGAGCAGCCAGGGAAAGCTGGAAAAACGCACTGTGGAGCTGGGAGAATACGACATGACCCGGGATGTGTATGAGATCCTGTCCGGTCTGGCGGAAACGGATTATGTGGCCTTCCCGGATGAAGAGCTCTGCATCGAGGGAGCGCCCACCAGCAGACAAACGCAGAAAGGCGGCAGCGGACAATGACCATTCTCAAGCTTACCGATATCTGCAAGGATTATCAGCAGGGCAAGCAGACGGTCCGGGTGCTGAAAAACATTAATCTAGCGGTGGAGCAGGGGGAGTATCTGGCAATCATGGGCCCCTCCGGCTCCGGAAAAACCACTCTGATGAACATCATTGGCTGCCTGGATGTGCCCACCTCCGGCACCTATGAGCTGAACGGGAGAAATTTACAAAACAGCAGCGATAACGCCCTGGCGGATATCCGCAACAAGTACATCGGCTTTGTGTTTCAAAGCTTTTACCTGATGCCCAAGCTGGACGCGGTGGACAATGTGGCGCTGCCTCTGCTCTATGCCGGGGTGCCGCTGAAGGAACGGCGTGCCAGAGCCGTTGAGGCGCTGAAGGCCGTGGGACTGGGGGAGCGGATCCATTTCCGGCCCAACCAGCTTTCCGGCGGCCAGTGCCAGCGGGTCGCAATCGCCCGTGCCATTGTATCCAAGCCCACGCTGCTGCTGGCCGATGAGCCCACCGGCGCACTGGATACCAAGGCGGGCAATCAGATCATGGAAATTTTCCGAGGATTGAGTCAGGAGGGCATGACCATCATCATGATTACCCACGAGCCGGCTATCGCGGAATGCGCGGATAAAACCTATCACATTCTGGACGGCGAACTGCTGACGAAAGGAGAGGAGCGCTCCCATGAAAAAGGTTAAGAAGATCATCATTTCCCTGGCAGTTGTTGGCGCAGTTGGTGCAGGAGGCTTTTTCGGCTGGCGATACCTCCGGCAGAACAACGTGGAGCCGGTGAAGGTGTATGCATTTGACAATGTGGGCATGACCGAGTATTGGGGCGATACCAAGGAGAGCTATGGCCCTGTTTCCTCGGACAAGGTGCAAACCGTCTATCTGTCCGATACCCAGACGGTTTCGGAGATCCTGGTGGAGCAGGATCAGGAGGTGAAAAAGGGCGATCTGCTCATGAGCTTCGACACCACTCTGTCCCAGCTGGAGCTGGAAAGAAAGGGACTGGATATTCAAAAGCTTCAATTGGATTTGGATGAGGCCAACAAGGAGCTTCAGAGAATCAGCTGGATGGTTCCTATGGGTGTGCCGCCCACGGAGCCGGTGACAAAGCCCACCCAGCCGGATTTTGGCCGCCAACTGGAGGGAGAATTTGAGCTGTTTCAGGAGGAACGGGATGGCTCCACAGAGGAGTCGGCCTTCATCTGCTGGATTCCCTCCGGCAAGGTGATTTCCACAGAATTCTTGCAGGAGACCATTGGTCAGCTGATCTCCGGCGGCGAGGAGCCCACTCAGCCTACCCAGCCCAGCGACCCCAGCCTTCCCACTGAGACCACGACACCTCCGGAGACCACAACCCCTCCGGAGACCACAACCCCTCCGGAAACCACAACCCCTCCGGAAACCACAGAGGCAACGATTCCCTCCATTTCCGGAGATGAGGCGCTGATTACCTTTACCGCATTCCTCAGTGAGGAAATGGATGAAACCACGGAACCAGTTGCAGTGCTTTCGGAGCCACCTGCGGCTGCGGACCCAGAGGGAACCCCTGTGACGGAGGCAACCACCGCAACGGAGGCAACCACCGCAACGGAGACAACCACCGCGACGGAGACAACTACCGCGACAGAGGAAACCACCGGTGGGACGGAGAATACAGAAGCGACCACGGAGCCAACCAATCCTACCCCCGCGCCCAATGCCACCGTGGTTTGCGAAACCGCAGTGAACATCCGCAGCGGCCCGGGAATGGACTATCTTGTGCTGGAGACCGCCGAGGACGGCCAGCGGATTACGGTGCTGGAAACCCGGAATGACGCAGAGGGCACTCCCTGGGGACGCATTGGGGAGGGACGCTGGATCTGCCTGACCTATGTCATCCTGGACGGCAGTCAGCCCGCGGAAACCACCGGCGCGACTGACCCCACCGACGAGAGTAAGCCCACCGACGAGAGTAAGCCCACCGATGAGAGCCAGCCCACCGATGAGAGTAAGCCCACCGACGAGAGTAAGCCTACCGACGAGAGCCAGCCTACCGACGAGAGCAAGCCCACGGACGAGAGCAAGCCCACGGACGAGAGCAAGCCTACCGATGAGAGTAAGCCTACCGATGAGAGCGAACCCACCGATGAGAGCGAACCCACCGAGCCCACCGGCGGGGAAACGGAGAAACGCTGCCGCCCCTATTATGTGATTTTCAAAGTCACCCAGGACGATCTGCTCAAGGGAGATGTGCTGGTGTGGATGGGCGTCCATGTGTATTCCGACGGCAGCTTCTCTTTCTTTGATGCCAGAGGCATCGAGGATTTCAGCATTCCCGTGGAGCCCTCCAAGGAAGAGGAAATCCCCACCTATGTGGATTACATTGGCAGCGGCTATACCTACTCCGAAATTCAGCAAATGAAGCAGGAGCAGGAGCGGAAGATCAAGGATCTTGACATCCAGCTGAAGCTTGCCCAGTCCGAGCTGAAAATCATGGAGCGGGAGCTCAGCGACGGCAATATCTACGCCGAGCAGGACGGCAAGGTGATCTCCGTCCTTACGGAGGAAGAGGCCAAGCTGAATTCCCAGCCCATCATCAAGGTCTCCGGCGGAGGCGGCTACTATGTGGAGGTGCCCATCAGTGAGCTGGAACGGGACACCGTCACAGTTGGCATGGAGGTGACCGTTATGGATTGGGAGAACGGCGGAAGCTATACCGGCACGGTGCTGTCCGTCAGTGACATTCCCACCTCCGACAGCAGAGGCGGCATGAACAATCCCAACGCCTCCAGCTATCCCATGAAGGTATTCGTGGATGAAAGCGCCAACCTCCGGGAAGGGGGCTATGTGAGTGTGGAGTATTCCTCCGTGTCGGAGGGGGGCATCTACCTGCAGAATCCGTTCCTGCGTACCGTTCAGGGCAGAAGCTTTGTGTATGTGCTGGGCCAGGATGGCAAATTGGAGGAACGCACTGTCACCATCGGCAAGACCCTGGGCGGCAGCTACACCCAGATCCTGGACGGCCTGTCCACCGAGGATTTGATTGCCTTCCCCTATGGCAAGAATGTGAAGCCCGGCGCCCCAGCGGAAAAGGGCGACATGAGCGACCTGTACAACTGACGGGGAGGGGAGCGCATGTTTGAAAATATACGCCTTGCCTTTCAGGGCGTGTGGAGCCACAAGCTTCGCAGCATGCTCACCATGCTGGGCATCATCATCGGCATCGCGGCCATCATCACCATTGTCTCCACCATCAAGGGCACCAATGAGCAAATCAAGGAAAATCTCATTGGCGCGGGAAACAATGTGGTGGCGGTGCAGCTGAACCAGAGTGGCTATCCTTTCGACCTCTCCTGGAACCAGGTGCCCAGCGCGGTGCGGCCTATCTCCCAGGAGACCCGGCAGGAGCTGGAGCAAATCCCCGGGGCACAGAAGGTGACGCTTTTCTACTCCCGAAGCTATTCGGAAAATGTTTTTTATCAGAATTACCAGTACAACGGCAGCATGCTGGGCGTGGACCGAAACTATTTCTCCGCCTATGGCTATCAGATTCGCACCGGCCGGGGCTTTGTGGATTCGGATTATGAAGCCTTCCGCAAGGTGGCCATTGTGGATGAGAGCACGGTGTCCAGCCTCTTTGCCGGAGAAAATCCGGTGGGGGAGGCCATCGAAATCCAGGGGGATGTGTTCACCGTCATCGGCGTGGCAGCCATGTCCCAGGAATTCACCCCCACCATCAATTCCATGAACGACTACTGGATGTATTCCGGTGATTCTGCCGGGTCCGTGTTTATCCCCGACACGGTTTGGCCGGTGCCGTACCGGTTTGATGAGCCTCAGAATGTGGCCATCAAGGTGGAGAATACCGATGTGATGACCACTGTGGGGAAAGCCGCCGCCGATCTGCTCACCCAAAGGCAGATCGTGGGCGAGAATACGGATTTCGACTACCGCAGCCAGGATATGCTGGAACAGGCCCAGCAGCTGCAAAAAATGAGTCAGGCAACCAACACCCAGCTGGTATGGATTGCCAGCATCTCCCTTTTGGTGGGCGGCATCGGCGTGATGAACATCATGCTGGTGTCCGTGACCGAACGGACGGCGGAGATTGGCCTGAAAAAGGCCATCGGCGCCAAGAAACGGCGGATTTTGATGCAGTTTCTCACGGAAGCGGCGGTGCTCACCAGCCTGGGCGGTGTCATTGGCGTGGCCACCGGCATTGGCATGGCGGAGCTGATCTCCCGGATGATGGAGATCCCCGTGGCCATCAGTCTGCCGGCCATTGGCATCAGCGTGGCCTTTTCCACCCTCATCGGCGTGGTGTTTGGCCTGCTCCCGGCCACCCAGGCAGCCAACCTGAACCCCATCCAGGCCCTTCGCAGAGATTGACTCTTCGGCGCAGTCCAAACCGGCTGCGCCGATTCTTTTCGTTGTATTTTTCTTCCTTTCATGGTATACTACTGAAAAGATCATTTTGGAGGCAAGCATATGAAATTGGTTTCAAAAGCCATTCTGGCAGCGCTGGCGGCGGTGCTTCTTTGCGGCTGTGGCAGGATCGCGCCCCAGCTGGTCGAGACTACCACGGCGCCCAAGGTGGAGCGGATCGCCCAGGTGGTGACGGAGCAGTCCCTGCTGGAATTGGAGCAGAACTACCCCGACCTTCTGGAGGCGGATTTTACCGGCAGCGAATGCTACGATGCCATTGAGGCATATGCCGCCCGGAACCCCCAGGTTCGGGTGCGCTATCTGGTTCGCCTGGGCAGCACAGCGGCGGAGCCCGACGCGACGGCGCTGGAATTAACGCCCTCGGATTTTGACTATGAGATCCTCCGGCAGAATCTGCGGCATCTGCCCAGGCTGCAAAGCCTCTATCTGAAGCAGTCAAAGCTGTCCATGGAGGAAATCGAGACGCTGAAGCGGGAGAACCCCAATCTTCAAATTGACTGCGGCCTGGATTTTCTTGGCATCCTCTGCGAACCCGACACCACCGAATTGGACCTTTCCGGACTGGAACCGGAGACGGTGCTCTCCTCCGCCGATCTGCTCCGTCTGCTGCCCAATTTAGAGCGGATCGAGCTGATGCGGTCGGATTCCACCACTGCCTATACGCTGGATCAGGCAGCCCGGCTCCAGAGCTTTGTGCCCCAGGCGCTGCTGCATATTTCCTTTGAGCTCTTTGGCAAGCAGGTTTCCACCACGGATGAGGAAGTGAGCTACGCCAATCAATACATTGGCAACAAGGAGGGCTCCCTGGATACGCTGCGGACGGCGCTGACCGTGATGCGGGGCTGCAAGCGTCTGGTGCTGGACAACTGCCATTTCACCAACGAGGAATTGGCCGCCCTCCGGGAGGAATTCCGGGATACCACCAAGGTGGTGTGGCGGGTCTGGTTCGGCGAGGGCGGCTGCCTGACAGACCGGACGGTGATTCGCCATGTTTACGGCCTGTACGATTACAACAGCGCCAATCTAGTCTACTGCGAGGATGCGGAATTCCTGGATTTCGGCCACAACGAGTATTTGAAGCAGTGCGACTTTGTGGCAGGGATGCCCAAGCTGCGGGCAGTGATTCTCTCCGGTTCCATGGTTTCCGACCTGAGCCCCTTTGAGAATTGCCCGAATCTGGAATTTTTGGAGCTTGCCTACTGCGGCTATGTGACCGACCTTTCTCCCCTGGCCAGCTGTGAGAATTTAAAGCGGCTGAACATTGCTTTCACAAAGGCTTCCGATCTGTCCGCCCTGGATGCGCTGAATCTGGAGGTAATGGTGGATACCCGCTCCCAGACCAGTGACGAGGAACGGGCCCGGTTCGATCAGCTCCACCCCGACTGCCTGGTGCAGCACACCGGCGATGACCCCTATAAGTATCCCTGGCGCTATGAGCAGAACGGCGACCCCAATGAATACTACGCCCTGCTGAAAGAGAAATTCGGCTATCCCAATCCCGCCAATACCCTATGGTAACGCCACCAACAAAAAGCTCCTTTGGGAGCTTTTTGTTGTATTGTGAAGAAAAATGTGATAAGATGAGAATAGAGGAATGCAAGATAGCATTATGCTACGATTTCCATTTTACCGTTCCGAAAAACAAAATGAAATGAGGCGATTTTGTGATATCCAATCTTGTATTTGACATGGGCGGCGTACTGATTCGCTGGAATCCGGAGAAGATGCTGGAAAATGCCCACCTTTCTCCGGAGGAAATGGCTATTCTGGACCGGGAGCTGTTTCACGGGGTGGAGTGGATCCAGATGGATCGGGGAATTCTTTCGGCGGAGGAAGTGGCGGAGGCGGTGTGCGCCCGGGTGCCCCAGTCCCTTTGGGAGCCAATCCACTCTTTGGTGCTCAGCTGGCATCAGCGCTACTTAGAGCCCATGCCCGGCATGGCGGAGCTGGTGCGGGAGCTGAAAGAAAAGGGCTTCCACCTGTATCTGCTGTCCAATGCCAGTGTCGCTCTGCGGAGCTACTTCCCCCGGATTCCCGGCTCGGAATGCTTTGAGCGGCTGCTGGTCTCTGCGGAGGAGAAGCTGCTGAAGCCCTCCCACGAGATCTATGAGCGGCTGTATGAGAAATTTGACTTGCAGCCCGCGGAGTGCTGGTTCATCGACGATTCCCCTGCCAATGTGGAGGGAGCGATGCTCACCGGCATGGGAGGCACGGTGTTTTATGGGGATGTGACCCGGCTCCGGCGGGAGCTGCGCCGGGCGGGAATTCCATGCGAAGAATAAGGAGCCTTTTATGACACTGGAAGAATTGAAAGAGAAAATGGATCGGGAAAACTACGTCTACAACGATGTGCTGGCTACCGTGCTCTATGTGGCCCTGACCCTGGGACGGCCTTTGCTCATCGAGGGCGCTGCCGGTGTGGGCAAAACCGAGGTGGCCAAGGTGATGGCTGCCGCCCTGGATCGGGAGCTGGTACGGCTGCAATGCTATGAGGGCCTGGATGAAGGCAAGGCTCTTTACGAATGGAACTATCAAAAGCAGCTGCTGTCCATCCAGGTGAACAGGAGCACCCAGGACTCCGACGCACTGACCAAGTCCCTCTTTTCCGACGAATACCTGCTGGAGCGCCCGCTGCTGAAGTCCATCCGGTCGGAAAAGCCGGTGGTGCTGCTCATCGATGAAATCGACAAGGCGGATGAGGAATTCGAGGCGTTTCTGCTGGAGCTGCTGTCGGAGCAGCAGGTGACCGTACCGGAGATCGGCACCATCAAAGCAAAGTCCATTCCGTTTGTGGTGCTCACCTCCAACCGGGCCCGGCCTCTTTCCGAGGCGCTGCGCCGCCGCTGTGCCTATCTGCACATCGATTACCCGGATATGGAAAAGGAGCTGGCCATTCTGCGGAAAAAGCTGCCTCATGTGGATGACCGGCTCTGCGCTCAGGTTGCCCTGGCGGTGCAGAAGCTGAGAAGCAGCGAGGCCATTCTGAAAAAGCCCTCCATCGCCGAGACCCTGGATTGGGCCGCCGCTTTGGACGCTCTGGGAATCAAGGAGCTGACGCCGGAGGCGCTGCGGCAGACTGCCGGCTTCGTCCTGAAAAACAACGAGGACCTGGAGGTCCTGGCCGGGGAAGAGGCGCTCACGGCGGAAACCCACTGCGGCCATTGCCAGGGGCATCACCATGGTTGAGTCCGGAGTTTATCTGGAAAAGCTCTCCGCCTTTTCCCGGCTGCTGCGGCTGAAAGGGCTGAACGTGGGCCCAAAGGAAACTGCCGATGCCGCCCAGGTGCTCATTTCCCTGGGCATGGCGGATCGGGAGTTGGTGAAAACTGCTCTCCGCACGGTTTATGCCGGAAGCAGGGAAGAGCAGCTGCGCTTTGATGCCGTGTTCGACGGCTTCTTCCTTTCCGAGGAGGCCATCCGCCGTCAGGCCCGGGAGCAGCGGGAAAAGGAACAGGAAATGGAGCAGCGCCGCCGGGAGGCGGAGCAGGAGCTGGAGCAGGTGAGCGAACAGGCCAGGCTGAACCAGCAGCAGCGGGAGACCTATGTGACCATGCCGGAGGAGGCCAGACAGCGGCTGCGGGATTTCGTGGAGCGCTATAAAAACAACATGGAGCGAAACCCCGGCCTCTACAGTGAATTTATCCACTCGGTTTTTACAAAAAGCATTTTGGAGCAGCAGATGCTCATGGAAAACGCCGGGGAGAACTGCATGGAAACCGACCCGGAGGTGGGCATCCTCTACCGGGATCTGGGCCAGTTCCAGGATTCGGAAATCCCCAAGGCCATTTCCATTATCCAGTCGATCGCCAAGCAGATCAACGGGGAGCTGTCCTCCAAGCGGAAAGCGAATGCCCATGGGGGGAAGCTGGATTTCCGCCGGACCATCCGTAAGGGGCTGGAAACCGGCGGCAGCTTCTATCGGCTGCGATACCGCAAAAAACGGCAGCACCGAAAGCAGCTGGTGCTCTTGTGCGATGTTTCCGGATCCATGGTGCAGTTTTCGGAATTCGCCCTGCGATTCATCCAGTCGCTGAATCAGGTTTCGGAGCATTCCCGCACCTTTTTGTTTTCCGAGCGCCTGGTGGAGGCGGATGCATTCCAGCTGCACAACATGGACTCTTTCCGCGCCTTTGTCCGCCAATCCGGCATCTATGGAAGAGGCACGGATCTGGGTACGGCGCTGGAGGAAATCTGCGCCCGCAAGCCTTCTGTTCTCAGCGCCGGAACCACGCTGATCATTCTCTCCGATACCAAGACCATTGACCAAAACAGAGCGGTTCAGGCGGTGCTGGAGGCCAAGCGTCAGGCGGCCAGAGTGATCTGGCTGAATCCCATCCCCGAGGGAAAGTGGCGCTATCTACGCAGCGTTCAGACCATGGCCGCTCTGGTGCCCATGATCAGCTGCAGCACCCTGCGGGAGCTGGCCGCCGCCTGCCGGAAGCTGGCCCAGCTGTAAATGAACCGGAGAAAGCGCGCCAAATTCCAATTTATTGGGCAGTACTGGCCGAGGGGCGGGGTGCTGTGGGGTGATTGACCGAAATCTGTAACGTATTTCCTGCGGGCCCTGATCCCCAAACACCAAATTGACGGTTGGTTGTTTACCAAATGCAAAAAGCACAGTGCACAAACATTTGACAAAATAAGAAAAAGAAACTGTGCAAAATAATGAATTCAAATTTTTAATACGGATTATTTAATATTTCGATTGACATTCTTTGCGGGAAAGTGCTATAGTAGCTGTATTGATTATCCCTTGTGGGAGTCAACAGCTCGTATAAAAGGAGAAACGAAAGATGAAAAAGCTGATTGCAATGATTTTGGCCGCCGTGATGGTTCTGGCCATGGCTTCCGCCGCCCCTGCTGCCAAGGCAGAGGAGAAGACCTATACCATTGGTATCTGCCAGCTGGTGCAGCATGCCGCTCTGGACGCGGCTACCCAGGGCTTTAAGGACGCTCTGACCGAAAAGCTGGGCGACAGCGTGAAGTTTGACGAGCAGAATGCCCAGGGCGATGTCCCCACCTGCTCCACCATCGTCACCGGCTTTGTTGCCAACGAGTATGATCTGATCATGGCCAACGCCACCCCCGCTCTGCTGGCCGCTGTGTCCGCTACCGACACCATTCCCATCCTGGGCACCTCCGTCACCGACTACGCCACCGCCTTGGCTATTGAGGGGATGGACGCCACTGTGGGCACCGGCATCAATGTGTCCGGCACCTCCGACGGTGTTCCCGCTCAGCTGTACGCCGACACCGTGATGGAGCTGGTTCCCGATGCCAAGAAGGTTTCCATCGTCTACTGCTCCGCCGAGCCCAACTCCGTGCTCCAGGCTGATCAGTTCATCGCCTGCATGGACGAGCTGGAGGTGGAAACCGAGGTCTTCACCTTTGCCGATTCCAACGACATTCAGGCCGTTGTTACCGCTGCCATCGAGGATGCGGATGCCATGTACATCCCCACCGATAACACCGCCGCCTCCAATATGACCATCGTTTCCAACATCTGCGCTCCCGCCGGTATCCCCGTGATCTGCGGCGAGGAAGGCATGTGCGGCGCCGGCGGCCTGGCCACCGTGTCCATCAGCTACTACGACATCGGTTATGTCTGCGGCGAGATGGCCTACGACATTCTGGTGAACGGTGCTGATGTCTCTGCAATGCCCATCGGCTACGCTGCTTTCCCCGAGAAGAAGTACAATGCTGACTACGCCGAGGCCATCGGCTTTGAGATGCCCGAGGGCTACGTTGCCATCGAAACCGAGTAATTTCCAATACTGAAGAATCGCCAAGGATCCCGGCAATCCAACCCCTTGCCGGGATCCTTTCTATGAGGAACCTCCGTATACCGGAGGTTCCCCAACGTGTTTTTATCGATAGGAGGTTTCATCCATCATGGCTTTTCTCTCCATGGCTGGGGACTACTTTTCGTCCTTAAAGCTTTCTGCACTGCTGCGGGCCCTGCCCGGCGGCCTTGCCCAGGGCCTGATTTGGGGCATCCTGGCGCTGGGCGTTTTCATGACGTTCCGGATGCTGGGCATATCCGACCTGACGGTGGACGGCAGTATGGCCACCGGCGCTGCAGTCTGCATCATGCTGGTGCTCTCCGGGGTCAATCCCCAGCTGGCACTGCTGGCATCTTTCTTTGCGGGAATGATTGCCGGTGTGGTTACGGGCTTTCTGCACACCCGTCTGGGCATTCCGGATATCCTGGCCGGTATTCTCACCCAGATTTCCCTCTATTCCATCAATTTGAATATTATGGGTAAGGCTAATCAGGCCGTGAATGTGAATAAGGTGATGTTCCTGTTTACCTCCAATGCCAGGCTGCTCACCCGAACCATTTGGCTGGTGTTTGGCGTTTGCCTGGCGCTGGTGGTCGGTCTGTATATGTACCTGGGCACCGAGCACGGCTCCGCCCTCCGGGCCACCGGCATCAACGGTAACATGTCCCGGGCCCAGGGCATCAACACCAACCGAATGAAGGTCATCGGTCTGGCGTTGAGCAATGGTCTGGTCGCCCTCTCCGGCGGCATTATGTCCCAGTATCAGGGCTTTGCCGATGTGAAAATGGGTACCGGCGCCATTGTCATTGGCCTGGCTGCTGTGATCATCGGTGAAGTGCTGGGGGAGGCACTGCTGGGTAAGCACATGAATTTCTTCATCCGGCTTTCCTTTGTGGTAGTGGGCAGCGTGATCTACTATGTGGTGTATGTGCTGGTCCTCTGGCTGAAATTCCCGCCGGATGATATGAAGCTGCTCACAGCAGTGGTGGTGGCCATTTTCCTGGCGGTGCCCAACCTCCGCACCGCGAAAAAGAATTCTTTCGGCCGTCTTGCCAAGCAGAATGCCAAGGCTTCCGGACTGGAAAAGGAGGGCTGATCATGCTTGAGATAAAGAATGTATATAAGACCTTTAACGCCGGTACCATCAATGAAAAGAAAGCCCTCCAGGGATTGAACCTGACCTTGCAGGATGGGGACTTCTGCACCGTCATCGGCGGCAACGGAGCGGGCAAGTCCACCATGCTCAACGCCGTTTCCGGCGTTTGGCCCGTGGACTCTGGCGCGATTCTGATTGACGGGGTGGATATCTCCGGCCTGTGCGAATACAAGCGGGCTCCTTTCCTGGGGCGGGTGTTCCAGGATCCTATGACCGGCACCGCCGCGGATATGCAGATCATTGAGAATCTGGCGCTGGCTGCCCGCCGGGGGCAGAAGCGCAGCGTGTTCCGCTGGGGTGTGCCCAAGGCAGATACCGAAAAATACCGGGAAATGCTGAAAACCCTGGATTTGGGTTTGGAAAACCGGCTGACCACCAAGGTCGGCCTGCTCTCCGGCGGCCAGCGGCAGGCTTTGACGCTGCTGATGGCAACCCTGCAAAAACCCAAGCTGCTGCTGCTGGACGAGCATACCGCCGCATTGGATCCCAAAACCGCTGCCAAGGTGCTGGAAGCCACCCAGCGGATCGTGGAGCAGAATCACCTGACCACTCTGATGATCACCCATAATATGCGCGACGCCATTGCCTATGGCAACCGGCTGATTATGATGTATGACGGGCACATTGTGGTGGATGTTTCCGGAGAGGAGAAAAAGAACCTCACCGTGGAGCAGCTGCTGAACCTCTTCGTCCAGGCCTCCGGCTCCAACGAAGTCAATGACAAGCTCATTCTTTCATAAAAGACGCCACATTTCAAAAAATCCCATTCAGGCGGGCCTGAATGGGATTTTTTTAGATTTGGAAGATATTTCCGAGGATCGCACCCTCCTGGGGCGGCTGCTGGGGATTTAAAAGATCATAGAACAGTGCGTAGGTGGCCTCCACCCGGTTCAGGAAGAAGTAGTTCAGCGCGAAGTCCGAACCCAGATACAGAACGATCACCAATACAAACTGAGCCAAGGAAGACAGGGGCAGCTCAATGCCCACAATGGCCAGCACCAGATCCAGATAGACCAGGCTCATGGACAGGGCCCGAAGCAGGTAATACCACCAGAAGCTGAAATCCAGCTTGAAAAGCTGTTTCACATTGCCTTTCATTTTCTGATTGCTGGTTCTCATAGCCGCCATGGCGCCAAGCTGGGGCTGATCGATGAGCAGATAGTCCACCAGGCGGAACCGATAGGAGATGGCCCAGATGGCGGGAATCAGCAGCAGGCAGTAGATGATCAGCATGGGCATAATGGCTTGGTAGACAGAAAACAGCAGCACTTCGTCATTCAGCAGCGCCTCTGGGGAGAAGCTGCCGGAAGATACAATGGGCAGTACCAAGGTGGTGAGCTGGGAGGACAGGGGCGTCAGCATGTAGATGACCATGGCCAGATAGGTCAGGGCAAAGGCAATGCCGCCGTAAATCAGCATCATCAGCAGTCTTGCCCGCAGCAGCACCCAGAAGCGCTCAAAGCCTGCTTTCAGGGTTTTCTCCGAAGCATATTGCCGACGGACCAGCCGGAGGATGGCGGCGGTGTAGCCCAGACCCAGGCACATGAGCACCAGCGTTTGAATCACAGACAGGGAGGAACTAAAGGTGGACAGCATGGAGCGGGTGCCGATGTTTTGCAGTCCGCCGGTTTGGGAGATCTGCCCCTGGAGAAAATACTGAATCAGATTCACTGCCAAAGCCGACAGGGCCACAATGGAGGAATAGACCAATATAACCCTTTGGGGGTCTTTCCCGGAGGCAAGCCGGTTGGCGGCTTTCGTTTTTAAATACTTGGCCGAGGGAATATTCATACAATAGCTCCTTATTCTTTTTCTTCTACTGTTATATAGCATTTGTACCAAAATAGCAAATGAAATTTTTGTAACAGTGGAATTTCCGAAAAGAATATGGTAAACTGAACAAAAACGGTTCCAGGGGAGGGAAACGGCATGGAGTTGGGGGAGAAGCTGCGCCAGGCCAGATTGCATGCGGGACTCAGCCAGCGGCAGCTCTGCGGCGGGGAAATCACCCGAAATATGCTTTCTCAGATTGAGCACGGCACCTGCAATCCCTCCGTGTCCACCCTGTGCTTTCTGGCAAAGCAGCTGGGACTGCCGGTGAGCTATTTTCTGGAAGAGGAAGCTGTGGCCTCCTCCAACGGCCGGGTGATGGAAAATGCCTGGGCGTCATTTGAGATGGGGGATGCTTCCAATGCCATGGGCTTGCTGGAGGATTACCGAGGGCCGGATCCGGTTTATGACCGGGAATATGCCATCTTGAAGACCCTGGTGCTGCTGGAGCTGGCCCAGAAGGAGCTGGAAGAGGGCAGACAGGTCTATGCCGGGAAACGATTGAATCAGCTTCGGGAGCTGGAGGGTAAGCTCCCCTGGCTGCCGGAGCTTACCCAGCGGCGTCTGGTACTGCAGGCCCGATTGCGGGAGCCTGTCCCGGAAAGCCAGCTGCGATGCCTGGACGAGGAACTGCTGCTCCACGCCGCCTCGGCTTTGGAGGAGAACCATCCCCAACGGGCGGCGGCTTTTTTGGAGGCCTGCGAGCATCCGGAAAGCGCCAGGTGGCGGATGCTCCGGGGCAGGGCCTATTTTGCCATGGAGGAATACGCGGCGGCGGCAAAGCTTTTGCAGCAGGTGGAGCAAACTGAACCGGCGGCAATCCCGTTGCTGGAGCAGTGCTTTTCCGCTCTGGGAGATTACCGGCTGGCCTACTACTACGCCTGTAAGCAGCGCAGGTGAGTTCCGGAGCATAGCGTTTTTGCCTAATAAGACCGGAAAAATCTGTCTATTCAAACAAAAAAACCAAGGGCTTCTTGACATCCGGCACAGAAAAACGCATAATGAAACGAAGAGCTGTGTGAATCGATAAATTCCCATTTACCGTCTCACTGGCAGAACCGATCTAAAAATGAAATTGATTTATGAGGTGTTTCCTATGGACGGTACCATGCGCGTTGCAATTATGGAGGGAATCGGCAAGATGGGCTTTACCCGCCGGCCCATTCCCACACCCAAGGCTGATGAGGTCCTGGTGAAGCTGGAATATGTGGGCATCTGCGGCTCCGATCTGCATTATTATGAAAAGGGAGCCATCGGTGATTTCGTGGTGGAGCCCCCCTTTGTCCTGGGCCATGAGCCCGGCGGCACCGTTGTGGAGGTTGGCAGCGCTGTCACCCATCTGAAGGTCGGCGACCGGGTGGCTCTGGAGCCGGGCAAGACCTGCGGCCGCTGCAAATACTGCCGCCAGGGTAAGTATAATCTGTGTCCGGATGTGGTGTTCTTCGCCACTCCTCCTGTGGACGGTGTATTCCAGGAATATGTGGCGCATGAGGCTGACCTGTGCTTCAAGCTGCCGGACAATGTGAGCACTCTGGAGGGCGCCCTCATCGAGCCTCTGGCTGTGGGCTTCCATGCTGCCATCCAGGGGGATGCCCACCTGGGGCAGAAGGCCGTGGTCATGGGCGCGGGCTGCATTGGCCTGGTGTCCATGATGGCGCTGAAGGCACGGGGTGTCCAGCAGGTCTATGTGGTGGATATTATGGACAAGCGGCTGGAAAAGGCCATGGAGCTGGGCGCCACCGGCGTAATCAACGGGAAGAAGGAGGATGTGGTTGCCAAGGTGATGGAGCTCACCGGCGGCGAGGGCACCGATCTGGTCATCGAAACTGCGGGCAGCGAGTTCACCTGCCGCCAGGCCATTCAGATGGCGGGAAAGGGCAGTACCATCGTTCTGGTGGGCTACAGCAGAACCGGCGAAATGACCCTGCCCACCGATTTCATCCTGAACAAGGAGCTGACTCTGAAATCCATCTTCCGCTACCGGCACATCTATCCCACTGCCATCGAGGCTGTGGCCTCCGGAAAGATCAACCTCAAGGGCATTGTTACCGATATCTTCCCCCTGTCCGACATCCAGCATGCCATGGACGAGAGCGTCCGCAACAAGGCGGATATCGTCAAGGCTGTGATCAAAATTGAAGATTGATTCCAAAACCCGGCCATCCGGCCGGGTTTTCGGCTATTTTTGAGCGTATTTCTGTTTGGTAGCCATCCCGCCGCGAATGTGGCGTTCCTGCTTGTTTCGATCCAGAACGGCTCTGGCCTGAGCATAGAGCTGGGGATGATTCCTGCTCAGACGGCAGGTGATATCCTTGTGCACCGTGGATTTGGAAATGCCAAAGTGCCCTGCGGCAGCCCGAACGGTAGCACCGGTTTCAATGATGTACACAGCCAGTTCACAGGCTCGCTTCTCGATTTCGTCTGTCATATCGCAACCTCCGATGCTGTGTGCTGAAATAACAGTATGATGGGGAGGAAGCGGATATGCGCCCTTGACTCTTGTCCCAAAAGAGAATAAAATAATAGGAAGTTCTGGCACTTGAAAACAGGAGAGGAAATTGGAATTTGGCGGGCAGGGCCCGCAGCCAATTCGTTATGAACTCTGGGCAATCAACCCACAACTCCTGGGCCCCTCGACCGGTACTGCTCTGCAAATTTTAATTTGCTGTTGTATCAGATCAATATTCAGAAAAAAGGAAGAGATGCAGATGATTTATTTTAACAACGACTACAGCGAGGGCTGCCATGAAAAGGTGCTGACCCGGCTGACCGAGACCAATATGGCGCAGACCCTGGGCTATGGTGAGGATGAATACTGCGCTGCCGCGGCGGCGCTCATCCGGAAAAAATGCGGCAGGGAGGACGCTGCGGTTCATTTTCTGGTGGGAGGAACCCAGGCCAACCTGACGGTGATTGATGCGGCCCTGCGGCCTCACCAGGGAGCACTGGGGCCGGATACCGCCCACATCAATGTCCACGAAACCGGCGCAGTGGAGGCCACGGGGCATAAGGTGCTGTGGGTGCCCCATCAGGATGGAAAAATCACCGCCAACCAGGTGGCCCAGACGGTACATGCCCACCGCACCAACGGCGCCACGGAGCACACCGTCCAGCCCAAGCTGGTGTATATCTCCAACCCCACGGAGCTGGGAACCTTGTATTCCCTGGCGGAGCTGGAGGCGCTGTCCCATACCTGTCATGAGCTGGGGCTGTACCTCTTTCTGGACGGGGCCCGGCTGGGCTACGGCCTGGAGGCAAAGGGGAATGACGTGACCCTGCCGGATATTGCAAGGCTGTGCGATGTGTTCTACATCGGCGGCACAAAGGTGGGGGCTCTCTTCGGAGAGGCGGTGGTGATCATGAATCCGGCCATTGCCGAGGATTTTCGGTATCTCATCAAGCAGCATGGCGGTATGCTGGCCAAGGGGCGGCTGCTGGGGGTCCAGTTCCAGGCACTGCTGGAGGATGACCTGTATTTTGAAATCGCTGCCCGCGCCGACCGGCTGGCGGACCGGCTCCGGGACAAGCTCCGTTCCCTGCATGTTCCGTTCCTGGTGGAGAGCACCACCAACCAGCTGTTCCCGATCCTGCCGGACGGCGTTCTGGAGCGGCTGTCTGAGAAATACGTCTTCTGCGAGCAGGAGCGGGTGGACGAAACCCATCGGGCTGTGCGCTTGTGCACCAGCTGGGCCACCAAGGAGGAAAATGTAGAACAGCTTTGCGCCGATTTGCAGCGGCTGCTGGGATAAGCCATTAAAAATCGAGGGGCACACAGAAAGCGAAAGCGGACTGTGTGCCCCTTTGCACCGGAATCTCCAACTATTACCCCGGTGAATCTTCGACAGGACTGGGATAGCGCCGGATTTTGAGAACATGAAAGGTTTTCGGAACGTGTTACCAGAACGAAATGCGATTTGGAATCGTTTTCATAAACTGCTTCCATCGCTCTCGTTAACTTTCACAAAATGAGAATCACACAATTGTATAGGATGCAGAACTTTTAATTTTTGCCATTTTATCGTTGATTTTTTGAATTCTATGTTGTAAACTAATGACATGAAACGATTGGAATCGTTTCCAATTACAAGTCGGAAAAACCGACAAATTTATAGGAGGAACCAATATGAAAAAGCTGCTTTCTCTGCTGCTGGCGGTCGCCATGGTCCTGTCCCTGGCTGTCTGCGCCGGTACCACCACCGCAAAGGCAGAAGCCGAAGGCTCTGTCTACTATCTGAACTTCAAGCCCGAGCAGGATGAGGCCTGGCAGAATCTGGCCAAGGTCTACACCGAGACCACCGGCGTGCCTGTCACCGTCCTCACCGCCGCTTCCGGCACCTACGAGGAAACCCTGATGGCCGAAATGGGCAAGAGCGAGGCTCCCACCCTGTTCCAGGTCAACGGCCCTGTGGGTCTGGCTAACTGGGTTGACTACTGCTACGATCTGTCCGGCTCCGAGCTGTACAGCCACCTGACCAGCGACGGCTTTGCTCTGAAGGACGGCGACGCTGTTCTGGGCATCGCTTACGTCATCGAGTCCTACGGCATCATCGTCAACAAGACCCTGCTGGAAAAGGCCGGTCACACCGTTGACGAAATCAACTCTTTCGAAACTCTGAAGGCCGTTGTGGAAGACATCACCGCCCACAGCGAGGAGCTGGGCTTCGCCGCTTTCTCCTCCGCCGGTATGGATGGCTCTTCCGACTGGCGCTTCAAGACCCACCTGGCCAACCTGCCCATCTACTTCGAGTATCAGGCTGACGGCATCGGCACCACCGACGCCATCAAGGGCACCTATCTGGACAACTACCGTGCCATTTGGGATCTGTACATCAACAACTCCACCTGCGATCCCACTGAGCTGTCCGCCAAGACCGGCGCCGACTCCCTCAACGAGTTCCTGAACGGCGAGGCTGTGTTCTATCAGAACGGCTCCTGGGCCTATAACGACCTGAACGGCACCTTCTCCGACGATGAGCTGGCAATGATCCCCATCTACATCGGCGCTGGCGACGAGGCCAACCAGGGCCTGTGCACCGGCACTGAGAACTACTGGTGCGTGAACAAGGATGCCGACCAGGCTGACATCGATGCCACTCTGGCTTTCCTGAACTGGTGCGTCACCGAAGCTGCCGAGACTCTGGCCAACGACATGGGCTTCGTCATCCCTTTCGACACCGCTGTGGAATCCCCCAACCTGTTCGTCAAGCAGGATGTGGCTTACACCGCTGCCGGCAAGACTCCTGTGTCCTGGAATTTCCCCACCATGCCCTCCGAGGAGTGGAAGAACATGGTCGGCCAGGCTCTGACTGCTTACGCTGCTGACCAGACCGACGCCAACTGGGATGCCGTTGTCACCGCTTTCGTGGATGGCTGGGCTTCCGAGTACGCTCTGCTGGGTTAATTCCAAAATACTTTGAGGGTGGGCATCTGCCCACCCTCATATTATAAAAAGGTTGATGCCAAAAGGGAGCCGCAGCCGGTGTGGGCTGCCTTTTGACATCAACGTGATACCGGAAAAAAGGAGGAATATCTCTTGATCAAAGCGACAAAAAAATGGTGGCCGGTTTTCGTGCTGCCAACTTTCCTGGCCTTTGTCATCGGCTTTATCATTCCGTTCTGCGAAGGCCTGTACCTGTCCTTCTGCAAATTCACCACCATTAACAAAGCAAGCTGGGTGGGCATCAGCAATTACATCAAGGTATTTCAGGATGCCCAGTTTTTCACCTCCCTGAGCTTCACGGCTGTTTTCACCGTGGTGGCCACCGTTCTCATCAACGTGCTGGCTTTTTCCGTGGCGCTGGCGCTGACCAACAATATCAAGGGCACCAATGTATTCCGCACTGTCTACTTCATGCCCAATCTGATCGGCGGCATCGTCCTGGGCTACATTTGGAACATCTTGATCAACTGCCTGCTGAGTATTCTGGGCAAGCCCCTGCTGGCACTGAATGCCACCGCCGGCTTCTGGGGCATGATCGTTCTCATGTGCTGGCAGCAGATCGGCTATATGATGATCATCTACATTGCGGGCTTGCAGTCCATTCCCTCGGATTACATCGAAGCGGCGAGAATCGACGGCGCGACCTCTCTGCAGATTCTCTTCAAGGTGAAGATTCCCAACGTGATGCCCTCCATCACCATCTGCATGTTCCTGACGTTGACCAATTCCTTCAAGCTCTTTGACCAGAACCTGGCCCTCACCGGCGGCGACCCCAACCACGCCACGGAAATGCTGGCTCTGAACATCTACAATAATTTCTATGCCCGTTCCGGCGCAGCCTGGAAAGGCATCGGCCAGGCCAAGGCTGTGGTGTTCTGCATCATGGTCATCGCCATTTCCTTGATTCAGCTTCGGGCTACCCGCTCTAAGGAGGTGCAGCAGTAATGAAAAAGAAAAGCAATGCCGTCAATCTGTTTCTGACGGTTGTGTTCAGCCTGTTCTGCGTTGCCTGGGTCTATCCCGTGGTGATGATCCTGCTGAACTCCCTGAAAAAGGAGTCCGCCATTTCCACCGGCACCGTTTTCCAGCTGCCCACTGCCGAAACCTTTGCGGGGCTGGACAACTATGTGAACGCCGTGGGCTCCAAGGGCTTTTTGGCCGCTTTTGGCACCAGCCTTCTGATCACAGTCACCTCCGTGGCAGCCATTTTGCTGTTCTGCTCCATGTGTGCCTGGTATATCACCCGGGTGGAGAACAAGCTTACCAAGGCAGTCTACTACCTGTTCGTCTTTTCCATGGTGGTGCCGTTCCAGATGCTGATGTTCACTCTGGCCTCCACCTCCGACCAGCTGAAGCTCAATACCCCCTGGAACATCTGGGTGATCTACCTGGGCTTCGGCGCGGGCTTGGCTGTGTTTATGTTCGCGGGCTTTATGAAATCCATCCCTCTGGAAGTGGAGGAGGCGGCGATGATTGACGGCTGCACCCCTCTGAAGACCTTCTTCACCATTGTGATTCCCATCTTGAAGCCCACCCTGATCTCTGTGGGCATCCTGGAAACCATGTGGGTGTGGAACGACTATCTGCTGCCCTACCTGGTGCTGGACCGCAAGAAGTATACCACCGTGCCCATCCTGATTCAGTATTTCAAGGGCAGCTATGGCCGGGTGGAAATGGGCCCCATGATGGCCTGCATCATGCTCACCGTGCTTCCTATCATCGTCCTGTATCTCTTCTGTCAGAAGCACATCATCAAGGGTGTTGTAGCCGGTGCCGTCAAGGGATGATTCGTTCCTTGGAGGAATCACAATGACCATTAAAGATCTGGCTGAAAAAACCGGTTACGCGGTGGGCACCGTGTCCCGGGCATTAAACGGCCATCCAAACGTCAGCGAAAAGGCCCGCCAGACCATTTTGCAGACTGCCCGGGATTGCGGCTTCCAGCTGAACCTCAATGCCAAACAGCTCAAGCAGCAGCATGCCACCTCCATTCTGGTGGTGGTAAAGGGCACCTCCAACGAGCTGTTCGGTGAGCTGGTGGAGTCGGTGCAGACGCTGATGCGGAGTACCCGGTATCCGGTGTATGTGGACTATCTGGATGAGGATGCCGACGAGGTGACCAGGGCCATCCAGCTCTGCCGGGAGAAAAAGCCCCTGGGTGTCCTGTTCATGGGGGGCAACAACGGCAATTTTATCGATGATTTTGATAAAATTCAAATTCCCTGCCTGCTGCTGACCAACAATGCCTCAACGCTTCCCTTTCCCAACCTCTCCAGCGTCTGCGTGGATGACCACCAGGCCTGCCGCTGCGCCATGGATTCCCTGATCGCCATGGGACACCGGCGGATCGTGGTGGTGGGCGGCTGCCGGGACAGCTCCGAAATCAGCCGCCTGCGCTACAATGGATGCCTGGAATCCCTCCACAGCCACGGCATTCCCTTTGACGAGGAGCTGGACTACCAGGGCGTTCGCTTTTCCTATGACGGCGGCTACCAGGCCACGGCGCAGCTGCTGGCCCAGGGGCGAAAATTCACTGCTCTGTTCGCTCAGTGTGATGTGATGGCCATCGGCGCCATCCGGGCATTGCGGGATCATGGGCTTCGCGTCCCGGAGGATGTTTCCGTCATGGGCTACGATGGATTGCCCCTGGGGTCCTATATGGTGCCCAAGCTCTCCACCATTTCCCAGCCGGTGCAGACCCTGGCAAAACGGAGTGTGGAGATTCTCACCGCCTGTATTGAGGGAGCCCCCTCCCGCCACGAGATAGTCCCCTTTGTTCTCTGCCAGCGGGAGAGCACCCGCAGAGTGGACGACTAAAATACCGCACAGCTGGGATAGCTCTGTATCCCGGCTGTGCGGTTTTGATTGCTTCAGATTTCCTCTGCCTCTTTCAGCTGTCGGGCCAAGCCCTGCGTGACGGCGGCACAGCGGTGGGCGGCGATGCGCTCAAAGCTGGGATAGTCCATCTCGGCGCTGGCGTCAGCCTTATCGGAGATGGCCCGGAGGATGACAAAGGGCAGCTTGTTCCGGTAGGCCGTCTGTGCGATGGCTGCGCCCTCCATTTCGGTGCACAGTCCCTTAGTCAGATCGATGATGCGCTGCTTTACGTCCTTGCTGGCTACAAACTGATCGCCGCTGGCCACCCGGCCAATTTTGGTGTGTCCGGGATTGACGGCTTCGGCGGCGGCAAAGGCGTAGCCGATCAGAGTATCGTCCGCCGGGAAAGAAACCACATCCATGCCGGGCACCTGACCCATGGGATAGCCAAAGGCCACCGCGTCCACATCGTGATACATGGCATCCTGGCTTACCACCAGATCGCCGATGTCCAAATCCGCACAGAGGGAGCCCGCAATGCCGGTGTTCACCAGATGGGTCACACCAAAGCAGTCGCAAAGAATCTGAGCACACAAGGCTGCGTTGACCTTGCCCACGCCGCACTGCACCACGGTGACGGGAAGCCCCTCCAGAATGCCGTCATAAAAGCGGCTGCCGGCCCTTTCGGACGGTTGCTTGTTTTCCATCAGGCCAAGCAGGGTTTCCACCTCTTCTTCCATAGCGCCAATAATTCCTAGTTTGGTCATAGCCTTCTCCTTACTCCGGGTAAACCAGACGATCCGGGGTGATGTGTTCCAGCAGGGCGGCGTATTTTCTGCCCCAGTAGTTTGCCATGTTTAAATTCATGTCCAGGTAATTGCCGCAGTCCTTGGGGGCGGCACCCGGAACCTCTCCCCGGTAGTCCCGGATGAATCGGAAGCAGTCCAGCACCAGGGGAAGAACGTCGGCGGATGCATAGTCACCGGTCAAAAGCAGATAGAAGCCGGTGCGGCAGCCCATGGGGCCGAAATAGAGCACCTTCTCTTTCCAGAGGGGCTCATTTCGCAGATAGGTCGCCGCCAGATGCTCGATGGTGTGCACCTCGGCGGTGTTCATCACCGGCTCCGCATTGGGCTTGGTGAGACGAAGATCAAAGGTGGTGACGGTTTCCGCGCCCACACGATCTTTCCGGGACACATAGAGCCCCGGCTGCAGTTTGATATGGTCAATGGTAAAGCTGGTGATTTTCTCCATATAACGCGCTCCAATCTGTTTTTGGCCCAATATATCATAGTTTCTGCTGTTTTGCAAGGGAAATCCCGCGCAACCGGGGGATCGTTTGAAAAGGAACGGAAGTGAACAAAGGCGCTTATCGGTTTCACGCAGCCTGGAGCCAAATTCCAATTTCTCAGTGTGCTTACCAAACCCGATAATCTGGATTTCAAATAACAAAAGCGGTCATTGCAGCTGGGTAAAACCTGGGGCAATGACCGTTTTCTTAGGAATTCTGTTCCAAGACCATTTTCAGCGCTTCCATGATCGCTTTCTCCCGGATTTCCTGACGGGAGCCGTCAAAAAAGAATTTCTTGGAAAAATTGGCCTTTTCGTCGCAGTAGCCGATATAAACCGTGCCCACGGGATTTCCAAATTCGTCGCCATCAGGCCCGGCCAAACCGGTGACGGACACGGCCACATCGGCCTGCAAAGCGTCTCTTGCGCCCCGGGCCATGGCCTCCGCCACGGGAGCACTGACAGCACCAATTTCCTCCAGCAGCGTTTCATCCACGCCCAAAAGGTGATGCTTGACCCAATTGGTGTAGCTGATGATGCCGCCCTTGTATACCTTGGAGCTGCCGGGAATCCCGGTGAGGGCCGCGCCGATGCCGCCGCCGGTGCAGCTTTCCGCCGTCACCAGGGTTTTTCCCGACAGGGCGGAGAGTACCTCACAGCAGAGCTTCGTCATGGTAGGCCACCTTGATTTTTTCCACGCTTCCCAGCGCCCGCTCAATCAGCGCCTGGCGGTCCAGCTTGCTTTCGGCGTGAAGCACCTGTCCCAGGGTGGGCTTGGTTTTGGGATGCTTGGGGGTGAACACAGTGCAGCAGTCCTCATAGGGCAGGATGGAGGTTTCCAGGGTGCCGATTCTGCGGGCAATGGTGACGATTTCCTCTTTGTCCATTCCCACCAGGGGCATGAAAATGGGAATGTCCACCACCGCGCCGGTAACGGTCATGGCTTCCATGGTCTGCGAGGCTACCTGGCCCAGATTTTCGCCGGTGATCAAAGCGCCGCAGCCGTCGCCCTTGGCCAGCTTCATTGCAATTTCCATCATGAACCGGCGCATGATCAGCGTAAAGAATTCCTCCGGGCAGTTGTCCCGGATGGCTTCCTGAATCTCGGTAAAGGACACCACATTCACCGTCATTCTTCCGGAATAACGGGTGACCAGTCTAGCCAGCTCCAGAACCTTGTCCTTGGCCAGCTGGGAGGTGTAGGGGTAGGAGAAGAAGTGCACGGCTTCGATCTCCATGCCCCGCTTGGCCATCATATAAGCTGCCACCGGGGAGTCAATGCCGCCGGAGAGCAGGCACGTGGCCCGGCCGCCAACGCCGGTGGGCAGTCCGCCGGCACCGGGCTCCGCCGGGCCGTGGACATAAGCGGCAAAATCCCGCACCTCCACATACACGGTGTACTCCGGGTGATGCACATCCACCTGACAGCCCGGGTGGGCGTCGGCCAGTCTCGCACCGATCTCCTGGGAAATGCCGATGGAGGTCAGAGGGAACTGCTTGTCGGAACGCTTGGATTCCACCTTAAAGGATTTGGCGCAGTCCAGATCATCTCCCAGATACACTTCACAGGCTTCAAAGATGGCGTCCAGATTTTTTTCGCAGGGACGGCAGCGGCACAGGGAAACCACGCCGAAAATGCTGTGAATTGCCTCCCAGGCGCCCTCCACATCGCACTGCTCATCCTCGGGCTCCACATACACCGTGGACTGCATGATATACACATCAAAATTGCCGTAGGGCTTCATCCTCCGGCGGACATTCTGCCGCAGGCGGCCTTCAAACTGCCGTTTGTTGGCACCCTTGAGCACCACCTCGCCCAGCTTCATCAAAAAGATTTCCTTCATACTGCATCCCTTTCCGGTTAAATACTTTGAATGACACGGAGCCTATTATACCGATTTTGCGCCGCTTTTCAAGAGGTTTAGCCCCGGTTTCCCACCCGGACAGAACGATACTGGATGGCCTCGGCGATGTGTTGGGCTTCAATGCTTTCACTTCCGTCCAGGTCTGCCACGGTGCGGGCCACCCGGAGAATCCGGTCGTAGCTTCTGGCGGTGAGGCCCAAATTTTCAAAGGCCATTTTCATCAGCGCCTCAGCCTCCGCTCCAAGCTGGCAGTAGCGGCGCATTTCCTCCGGCCCCATCCGGGCATTGCAGAGAATGCCGCTGCCGTCAAAGCGGCGGTTTTGGATATTCCGGGCGGCGTTCACCCGCTCCTTGATGGCGGCGGAGGGCTCTGCCTGGGCGCGGCTGCGGAGATCCTCGTAGTGAACGGAGGGCACCTCCACCACAATATCAATTCTATCCAGCATGGGGCCGGAGATCCGGCTCTGGTAGCCTTCCACGGAGGCCTCGCTGCACCGGCACCGGCCGCTGGGGTCGCCGTACCAGCCGCATTTGCAGGGATTCATGGCGCAGACCATCATAAATTCCGCGGGATAGGTCACCGCGCCGGAAACCCGGGAGATGGTCACTCTGCCGTCTTCCAGGGGCTGACGCATCAAGTCCAGGCTGTCCTTCCGGAATTCCGGCAGCTCGTCCAGGAAGAGAACGCCCTTGTGGGCCATGGAGATCTCTCCAGGCTTGGGGTTGCTTCCGCCGCCCACCAGTCCCGCATTGGATACCGTGTGGTGGGGAGAACGGAAAGGACGATGAGAAACCAGAGGATTCCGATCAGAGAGCAGACCCAGCACGGAATAAATCTGAGTCACCTCCAGGGCTTCCTCCCAGGTCATATCCGGCAGAATGGAGGGAAGCCGCTTGCTGAGCATGCTTTTGCCGGATCCTGGTGGTCCGATGAGCAGCACATTGTGGCTGCCCGCTGCGGCAACCTCCAGCGCCCGTTTCACCTGCTCCTGCCCCAGGACATCTTTGAAATCCAGCAGGGGAGTGTCCTCCTGCCGGGGCACCCAGATGGGCTCCTCCTCCAGCTGGAGCACACCGTTTAAGCCGTCGGCCAGCTGGCGTACACTCCGAATGGGAATCACCGCCGGCCCCCGGGCCAGGGTTGCCTCGGCGGCATTGGCAGCGGGAACAAAAACGGTGTGAATGCCCTCTTTCTTGGCGGCAAGAACCATGGGCAGCACACCGGAGATGCTGCGTACCGTACCGTCCAGGGCCACCTCTCCCAGAAAAGCGCAGTCCGGCTTTGGCCTGCGGATCTGCCCGAAGGCGGCCAGAATGGCAAGCAGGATGGGCAGGTCAAAATGGCTGCCCATCTTTTTCACACTGGCAGGGGCGAGGTTTACCGTGATCCGGCTTGCCGGAAAGCTCATGCCGCTGCTTTTTGCGGCAGCACGAACCCGTTCCCGGGCCTCTTTCACAGCGGCATCGGGGAGCCCAACAATGTCAAAGGCGGGCAGCCCGTTGGAGATATAGGCTTCTGCCGTGACAACACTGCCCCGGATGCCGTTGATGCACATGGTGCGGACGCTGCAAATCATTTGCCATTCCTCCTCTTTCTTAGAATATTTTACAGGATGGGAAAGAAAAATACAATCCCCCCAGCAGGAAAAAAGCAGAGCCTGAAAAACAGGACTCTGCTTTGCCACTGAAAAGGATAGATCCATCGGTCTGCAAATCTTCGGTAAAAAAGCAGATATCTGACCTGGACTATCCGGAGGCGCGTTCGCTTTCGGCGTCGGAATGGAGCTTCTTTTTGTTCTGGTACATCATGGCATCGGCCTCCTCCACCACAGCCTGAATGTGGGAAATGCCAAAGCGGAAGAAAGCAAAGCCCAGAGCCACATAGGGGATCCGTGGATCCTCCCGGTGCTTCTGTTCGATAAGTTCCTGAAAGGTGGTGTTGAGCTTGTCCAGCAGCTCCAGTCTTTTCCGCAGGATCACGCAGAATTCGTCGCCGCCGACCCGGTAGCAGTCCCCGTGGAACTGGTAGACCTCCTGAATGGCCTCTGCCACCCGCTTCAGGCAGAGGTCGCCGATGGAGTGGCCGTAGGTGTCGTTGACCTCCTTAAACTTGTTGATGTCGAAGAAGATGATGACACAGTCATTATGCAGATTGCTCAGGCAGTTTTTGTAGCACTGCCGGTTCAGCAGCTCCGTGACGCCGTCCAGCTGCATACTCAGCTGATAGCTCCGGCTGGCGAGCAGCTGGCCGGAGACGGCAATTGTCAGATAAAAAACCCGGATGCTGTCTTTCGAGGCCGTCTGGATGATGATGCCGACCAGTATGGTCGCAAGGGTCATCATCAACACGGAGTCGTTTCCGGAATGGTACCGGCGGTTGCTTCGAAAGATCGCCACAAAGCCATAGGTCATGGACAGAAGAAAGACAACTGCGTAAACCGGATAGAGCAGCTCCCGATGGAAGACATTGAATTTATCCACACTGAAAACCAGCTTCAGCGGGAAGCAGACCAGCTGAAAGAGCCCATGGATACCGGCAATGGTCAGGGGAAGCAATGGCTTTCTCGTCCAGCCAAAAGCGATTCCCAGCATCACACCGATAAATGGGGCACAGCAGAATTCTGCCAGCCTGGAGATCTGGTGCAGACGATACAGCACGGAGGGGCGGCCGTTCAGCAGCATTCCAACAGCCTCTGCCAGCACAGCCGAAGCCACCAGGAAGAATGAGGCGATGGCTTCCCATTTCAGCTTTCTGCTGACCAGTCTGTTGGTGAACACATTCACGATGGAAGTAGCCAGAAGCATCAGCTCAATAACCACGATGGACGCATACATCCGCCTCACCTCCTAAAGCGTTTTCCTATATTGTACAATATATTTTGGGAGAATTCAATCCTTTTTCGTCATTTTCCGCATTTTGCCGGGGGTGGGGCAGCAATCCGGCAGGTTTTACAAAATACACGATTCCATCTTGTGTAATCCACGAAAATTTTACTTTCTTTTCTGAAATGCGACTTTACAAAATGGAGGGAAGATGGTAGAATGTATGGGACAAAATCTGAATACTTTAGGAGGTATTTCATTTTGGCAAGAAAATTTAAAACCATGGACGGCAACACCGCTGCCGCTCACGTCAGCTATGCCTTTACCGAGGTCGCTGGCATCTATCCCATCACCCCGTCCAGCCCCATGGCTGACAATGTGGATCAGTGGTCTGCTGCTGGCCGCAAGAACATCTTCGGCGATACCGTCAAGGTCGTGGAGATGCAGTCCGAGGCTGGCGCCGCCGGTACCGTTCACGGCTCTCTGGCCGCCGGTGCCCTGACCACCACCTACACCGCCTCTCAGGGCCTGCTGCTGATGATCCCCAACATGTACAAGATCGCCGGTGAGCTGCTGCCCTGCGTGTTCCATGTGTCCGCCCGCTGCGTGGCTTCCCAGGCGCTGAACATCTTCGGTGACCACTCCGACGTGTACGCCTGCCGCCAGACCGGTTTCGCTATGCTCTGCGAGACCAACGTGCAGGAGGTCATGGATCTGGGCGCCGTTGCCCACCTGGCTGCCATCGAGGGCCGGGTACCCTTCATCAACTTCTTCGACGGCTTCCGTACCTCCCACGAGATCCAGAAGATCGCTATCTGGGATTACGACGACCTGAAGGAAATGGTGAACATGGAGGCTGTGGAGGAGTTCCGCAAGCACTCCCTGAACCCCGAGCGTCCCGCCATGCGCGGCTCTCACGAGAACGACGATATCTTCTTCCAGCATCGTGAGGCCTGCAACAAGTACTACCAGGCCCTGCCCGCCATTGTGGAAAAGTACATGGGCAAGGTCAACGAGAAGCTGGGCACCAACTACCAGCTGTTCAACTACTATGGCGCTCCCGATGCCGACCGGGTCATCGTGGCCATGGGCTCCATCAACGACGTGGCTGAGGAAGTCATCGACTACCTGAACGCCCACGGCGA
>JAXECZ010000014.1:0-20185 GCA_034104845.1 Faecousia sp.
TATCCACACCCAGCGTGACCTCGCCGTCTATGTATTCCGCTCCGCCACGGTCGGTAACTGCCTGCCGGAAATCCCGGATGTTTTCCACTTCGATAGAGAAATGGGTGTAATTCAGACTGTGATTGCCGGGAACCGACTTCATAAAGGCTCCGACCTGATCGAACAGTTCAATAAAGCAGTTGTCCGTCCATTTCAGGTATACACTCCAGACCCGGTCTCCCAGCTTTTCAAAAAACTGTCCGTAGCCGGGGACGGGGGTTCCGGCAGCTTCGGCATCGATCCGGACAGACTCCGCCAGATCCTTGTAGGTCAGCTCAAATTGCTTTTGGCAGCCCATGACCCGGCAATAGAAATCCTGACATTTTTTCAGATCCTTGCAGTTGAAGCCCAGGTGGCTGATGGCACGGATGGTGGTATTCAGCTGCTTGGCTGGAGTATTCTCCTTTTCACAAAGGAACACCACTCCCATCTGTTTCCGGCAGGAGTCCAGAAGCTCCATGGTATCGAGCGTTGCCTTGTGCGGAACGATGCTGCTCTGGGCCTTTCCGCTGCGGATATCTGCTGCGGTGTCGTCAAACTCCGGAAGATAAGCTGCGTTGAAATTCATTTTCCCGCCGTTTTTGATCGTCTGCTTTACCTTTCCTGCCAGACTGGCCTTCACAGCCATGTGGAAATAGGGAACGACAATTTTTCCATCGGTGCCCGTGATCACCATTTCTTCACCCTTGAATTTCTTGAAAGAAATGTAGTGCTTTGCAGTGAAACCCGGATAGGTCATGGAGACATTTTCATCCACATCCACGCCGTTATAGAGTTCTCCTTTTGCCTGAATACTTTCCGGCATACCGAAGAGCTCGTAGGTATAGCGAAGGGGATAGATGCCGATATCCGGTATCGCTCCGCCGCCTGCGGCGGGATTCACCAGACGGCTGGTGGTATCTCCCTTTTTCAGCATGGGGAAGGAATAGCGGCTTTCCACAGTTTTGACCTGCCCGATCATTCCGGAGCGGATCCATTCCCGCACCTGCTGAGAAATGGGATTGTGCCATGTCCACATGGCTTCCGCGGCATAGATGCCTTTTTCCTCCGCCAGAGCAAGAACGGACGCGGCCTCTTCCCTGTTCATGGCAAAGGGCTTTTCAACCAGGACAGGCTTGCCGTGCTCAATGCACAGCCGGGCATAGAATCCATGGGAATCGTTGGGGGTGGCGATGTACACACCCTCTACCCGGGGATCCGCCAGAGCTTCCTCCGGGGTGCGGTATGCGGTGGCACCGAACTTTCCGGCGAATGCCTGGGCTTTCTCAAAATTTCTGCCGTACACTGCAGCGATCCTGTGGTTTCCTTTCAGAACGGTTTTCGCAACCGTTCCGGCAATTCCGCCGTAACCGATAAAACACCAACCGAATTTTTCCATTTTTGTTATCTCCTTTCGCATACTTCGTTTTTATAGAATATCATAATGACGGCACAGAGAATGTAACCAACCATGGGAAATCCCGCAAAGCACCAGCTGAAGAAGTTCGTAATTCCGCCGGGCTGGGAGATGATTTGGGCGGTGGATTCCGGCGTCACATACCCGAATGAGCTGATTCCGGCGAGCAATATGGTCTGGCCGATGCCCTGTGAAATCGTGAGGATGATGCTGTTTGCGGAAGCGGAGAAGCCGTCTGTCCGGAAACCGTTGGACAGTTCAATGTGATCCAACGCTTCCGCCAGAAGGGCAGCCATCACATAGGTAGGCAGAGCGCCGATGGATTTGATGAACAGACCAGTGAGGACAAGTCCCATATTGCCCTTTGCCAGCAGGACGGCAAGGCTTCCCAAAGCGGCGATCATGAAGCCGATGATGGTCACAGTCCGCTTTCCGAGCCTGCGAACCAGCGGCCAGAGAAGGAATACGCCCAAGCCCATGGGCGCCTGCCCGATCATGTTGACGAGGATCTGCTTGACAGCACCGGAATCGATGGAATCACCCAGTACCCAGTTGCAGTAATAGAGCATGCTCTGACCGGAAAGATTTGTCCCCAAATGCAGCAGCGCGGTAAAGATCATGACCATGAGCCAGTATTTATCCCGGAAGCAGGCAGACACCTGCTTTGCAAAGGAAACCGTCTGCTCGGGCGAGTCAACTGCGGTCACCCGTTCCCGGGTGAAATAGTATTCCATCAGCGTGGCAGGAATTGCAAAAACAGAAAGCAGGCCCATAACGGTAAGCCAGGAGCTCCGTGCACTGTCACCCACGCCGATTGATTTCACGAGAAGCGGCATGAGAATTGTTGTCAGCATGCCGGGGATCATGGCCGTACCGGTGGAGGTCAGCATCGCCAGACTGTCGCGCTGCTTTGTGTCCCGGGTGGAAAGGGGAACCATCAGGGAGTGGCTCAGGGAATAGGTAGAAAAGGCCAGCGAGAAGAACAGATTGTAGCTGATGACGACCCAAGCGATCTGCACTGCATAGGATGCCCGGGGAACGGCATAGAGCAGGAACCCGCATACTGTCAGGAGAACTCCCGAGCACAGGATCCACGGGCGGGCTTTGCCCTGGGGCGTCCTGGTTTTGTCGATAAAACGTCCGATCAGAATACTGACCACACTGCTGATCACTTTGGAGATCAGCGGCATTATCGTAAGGAATCCACCAGCCAGTCCCAGCACATCCGTATAGAACTGGGTCAGATAGGTGCCGGCAATTCCGGTATACATCATGCAAACAAGGCAGGGCCCCAGAAAGTAGCCGAGGATCTGCTCGCTTTTTTGTGTGTTTTCGGAATGAATTCTGGAGTCCAGAAGCTTGGATGCAAAGACGTTTTTCATAGGTTCCTCCCAGCGTAATTTCGAAAAATATCATGTAGTTTTTCGTCAGCTGTTGATTATCTAGCATGTTTTGATTATAATGGGAGCATCTTACGAAAACAACCGCCAATGTTTTGCATTCTGAAAGGTAATCAACAAAGCGGCTGACTTTGTTGACGGAGGTTACACAATGAACAGTTTTGATGCCAGAGTACGCTATACCCGCATGGTCATAGAGAACAGCTTTCTGGAGCTGCTTCAGGAAAAACCGGCTGCGAAGATTACCGTGACCGAGATTTGCAGCATAGCACAGATCAACCGCGCTACTTTTTATAAGCACTATCTGGATGTGGCAGATTTGCTCACAAAGATCGAGGAAAATCTGTTTGACGCAATCCGGGCTTCCTTCGGGGAGGAAAACGTGAAGCTGAGATCCTTTCTGATAAAAATGATGCACTATACCAGAGATAATCAGCAGCGTTTCCTGTTGCTGGGCGGCGAAAACGGGGATCCCAATCTGATGACCAAAACCTTTCTGGTCTGCTATGAGAGTGCTTATCCGCTGATGGCGCAGAACATGCCGGGACTGACTGAAAACGAAAAGCAGATGCTCTACCGATACCTGTCCCACGGAGCCGGGGCGGTGCTGACCTGGTGGATTCAGAACGGCATGAAGGAATCTCCGGAGGAGATAGCAGACTTTATCCTAGGTGTCAGCAGTATCACTGCGGGGGAAATCCAAACCCAAGACTGGCGCACGGCGTATTGGGAATAAAAACACGCCGGCGGCGTTGTGCAATTCCAACAAAAAAGCAGAAAAAAATCAGAAGCGAAATCATTTGTTTTATGAAATATTCCGAAAATGGAAAGACCGAGGAATGGAGCTTAAATTTTAACAGTATTGGCTAATTTTTATTATGTCGATTTCTGATTCTTATGGTAGATTCTTATCATGCAAAGCTTCCCCATTTCTATATAAAAAGATAAAAAGGAGAATCTACTATGGCAAGACAACCAAAAGACCCGAACAGACTCCGTTTTAAGGACTATCTCGGTACTACTCTTATGGGCGCAACGGACGGCGTTGCTGCCGGTGTTATGACCAGCATGTTTATGCTGTATCTGACAGACTACGCAGGCATTGGCAAATGGGGTGCAATCCTCGGCTCCGCTCTGCTGATGTTTGCACGAATCTTCGATGCTGTCAACGACCCCATCGAAGGCTGGATTATGGACAGAGCCAAGGTCGGCAAGCACGGCAAGTACCGTCCTTTCCTGTTGCTGAGCGTGCTGTTTTCCCTGGTGGGTGTTGCAGGCCTGTTTGGCTTGCCTGCCGGTCCGGAAACCAGCCCCGTATTTATCTGCGTATGGGTTATTTTCTTCTATTTACTGTATGATATTGGCGCATCCTTCTTTGCGCCCAACCTGATGTATCGTACCATGACTCTGGATTCCAACGAGCGCGGCAAGCTGCTGGTTGGCCCCCGTATGTTCGGTCTGGTCATCGGCATACTGGGCAGCGCTTACCTTGTCATTATTAACAATGTCAATGCAAGCATCGGCAATATGGGCAAGTCCTTTACCATCGTCATCGGCGGTGCAATGGCAATCAGCGCAGTTGTTTCCATCCTGGGTCTGGCAATGATTCGCGAAAAGCATCATGTGGAGCAGGACAAAGAAGATGCCGTCAAGATTACGGACATTTTCGGCCTGCTGAAAGAGAACAAAGCGCTTCGCGTCAAGCTGCTGGATATGCTGTTTTCCGGCTTCATCTGGACCTTCCTGTTTGCAACCATGGGTTACTACATGAAGTGGGCTTACTGCGCAGATCTGACTACCGGTGCCGTGGACACCGCCAAATATGGCACCCTTTCCATGTTCTCTGCCATGCTGATGATGTTCCCGCTGATCCTCGGCACCATCATTGCCGGCCCCATCATGAAGAAAATCGGTTCCCCCCTGAAGTTCCACAGAATCCTGATCCTGCTGCAGGCTCTGGGCTGCCTGGCTCTGTTTGTGCTGGAAATCGTCGGCCTGCTCCGCCTGAGTCCTGTACCCTTCTTCCTCTGCGCCGCCGTGGTTACCATCTCCATTGGCGCTGACTATATTCCCGGTGAGACCCTGAACATTGAGGTTATGGACTATGAGATCTACCGTGCAGGCAAGGACCGCAGTGCTCTGTGCAACGCCTGCAACAAGTTCCTGGGCAAGGCACAGTCTGCCATCTCCTCCGGTATGGTTGGCTTTATTCTGGTTGCCATCGGCTACGAAGTGGACTCCGTGACCGATACCTTCATCGGCGAGCTGTCCGCAATCCCCAGCATGCTGAAGTGGTTCATCGTGGTTATGGGCCTGATTCCTGGGATCCTGGGTCTGCTCTCCTATTTCATTCTGGGCAAGTACCCTGTCACCGATGAAATCCGCAGCAAGATGAAGGCTGGAAAGTAAATTTCTTTTTGGATAAGACTCCTCTTTATGAAGATAGGGAGGAGCCTTTTCCATATTCACCATTAGAACAGGAGAATGACGATGTCTATTATACATGCGACTACCCTTCAGGAAATCAGCCAGCGGGAAATCAGAAATATGGCCCGTTCCGGTAAAATTGCAGCGGACGGCATGGTGCTGCTATCCAATAACGGTGTGCTGCCCATGAAGCCCGGCGCAAAGCCCCTTGCCCTGTTCGGCAGCGGTGCCCGCCGCACGGTAAAGGGCGGCACCGGCTCCGGTGACGTAAACTCCCGAACCGTCATCAGTGCCGAGCAGGGCCTGGAGGAGGCTGGCTTTACGGTCGGCACCAAGGGCTGGATGGATCGATTTGACGAAGCGTGCAATCAGGAGTTGTGGGCATTCTTCGGACGCTTCAAGAAAGCGATTGAAGAACAGGGCTGGGCAGGCATCAACGAAGCGCTGACCAATCCCTACCGGGATCCGGATGAACCTCAAATTACGGAAGAAGATCTGGAGAATACGGATCCCGACTGCGCCGTTTATATCATTGGCCGCACCTCCGGCGAAGGCTCCGACCGGAAGCTGGCAGGCAGAGATTATGAGCTGTCCCAGCAGGAGAAGGAGAACCTGGCATTTCTTACAGAGCACTATGCTCATACCGTCGTTGTCATCAATGCAGGCGGTGTCATCGATACCAAGTTCCTGCGCGCTCAGAAGGGCATCAGCGCCATTTTGCTGATGAGCCAGGCAGGCTGTGCCGGCGGCAGGGCTCTGGCAGATATCCTCACCGGCAAGGTGACCCCCAACGGTCATCTGACCACCACCTGGGCAGAGAACTATGCAGACTATCCCAACGCCGAAACCTTCAGCTATCTGAACGGGGATGTAAACGATGAATACTATCACGAGGGAATCTATGTAGGCTACCGCTATTTCGACAGCTTCGGCGTAGCCCCTGCCTATCCCTTCGGCTTCGGCCTGTCCTATACCGACTTCGCCATGAAATGCAAGAGCTGCACTTTGGACGGCGAAACGGTGAATGTTGCCGTAGAAGTTCAGAATATCGGCACCCAATTCTCCGGCAAGGAAACCGTGCAGGTTTATGCTTCCCAGCCTCAGGGCAAACTGGATAAGCCCTATCAGATCCTGGCGGGTTACACCAAGACAAAGCTGTTGGCTCCTGGTGATGCAGAAACCCTGACGGTATCCATCCCCCTGCGGGAACTGGCCTCCTATGATGAGGGAAAAGCACAGTATGTGCTGGAACCCGGCAAGTATTATATCCGTGTGGGCAGCCATTCCAGAGATACGCATATTGCCTGCGCGATTGCAGTTCCGGAAACCGTTGTCACAAAGCAGCTGGCAAACAAGCTGTCCGCAGACTGCGAGCTGAAGACCTTGACTGCGGACGGCAGCCTGTTCTATTCCTACCCGGAGGAAACCGCTGAGAAGGAAGCAGCTCCTGTAATTGCGGTTCCTGCTGATCTGATTGCTACCGAAACCGTTACTTATGCTGCGGAACCCGCCGAACTGCACACCGACCGGGAGAACGCCATCACCATGCAGGAGGTTCTGGAAGGAAAGGCAACCTTGGAAGAACTGACCGCTCAGCTGACTCCCGAAGAGCTGGCGGCTCTGGTGATCGGTTCTGCCAGAAGCGGCTTCGGCCAGAATTCCACCATCGGTGCGGCATCCTCTGCCTGCCCCGGTGCAGCCGGTGATACCACTTCGGATCTGATTGAAAGCCATGGCGTTCTGAATATTTCTCTGGCAGACGGCCCTGCCGGTCTGCGGCTGGATAAGAGCTTTGTCACCGATGGGAACAACAATCTGATTCCCGGTCTGGGCGAATCTGCAATGGGCAATCTGCCCCAGCTTCTGGGCATGCCTGTCCCGGAGCGTCCTGCTGATGCGGTGGATCACTACCAGTATTGCACCGCCATTCCCATCGCCACCCTGCTGGCACAGACCTGGGACGTGGGTCTGATCGCCGAGGCGGGCGACATCGTGGGCGAGGAGATGGAGGAATTCGGCGTAACGCTGTGGCTGGCACCCGGCATGAACATCCACCGGAACCCTCTGTGCGGACGAAACTTTGAATACTACTCCGAAGATCCTCTGGTTGCCGGACGCTGTGCCGCTGCCGATACCCTCGGCGTGCAGGCACACAAGGGCTGCGGCACCACCATCAAGCACTTTGCCCTAAACAATCAGGAGGACAACCGTACCCATTCCAATTCCCATTGCTCCGAGCGGGCGTTGCGGGAAATCTATCTGAAGGGTTTCGAGATTGCGGTCAGACGCTCCAATCCTGCTTCCCTGATGACCAGCTATAATCTGATTAACGGCGTTCATGCTGCCAATAACAAAGAATTGCTGACGGATGTGCTTCGCAGTGAATGGGGCTTCAAGGGTCTCGTCATGACTGACTGGGGCACCACCGATCCTGCCGAGCAGCCCTTTAAGTATGGCTGCTCCGACCCGGCGCTGTGCGTCCGGGCAGGCAACGATCTGACCATGCCCGGCTCTCAGCGGGATGTGGATCGGGTGCTGGAAGCGCTAAGTAAGAAGGAAATCACCCTGGCACAGCTGCAGGCCTGCGCCTTCCGGGTGTTGGCAGCTGTCCTTTTCGGTCAGGTGCGGTAATCGGGAAAGGAAACGCATTATGAAAAAAATCTCCTTTAATGATAACTGGATGCTGGGCGGCAAAGCCGTTACGCTGCCCCATGATGCACAGATCAGCGAAAAGCGCAGCAAAACAGCCTCCGACGGCGGTCACGGCTATTTCCCAGGCGGCATCTATACCTACGAAAAAACCTTCACCGCTCCTGCCGAGTGGGAAGGTAAGAATGTGATTATCGAATTTGAAGGCGTGTACCGCAATTGCACCGTCAGCCTGAACAGAAAGGAAATCGGCGGCCATCGTTACGGTTACACCGGCTTCACCCTGCCGCTGGAAGATCTGAACATCGGCAGCGAGAACACCATCAAAGTGGTTGCCGATAACTCCCAGCTGCCCAACTCCCGGTGGTACACCGGCTCCGGCATCTACCGACCGGTGTGGATTCATGTGGGGAATAAAATCGCCTACCGGGGCGTGAAAATCACCACCATTTCTATTGCCCCTGCCATTGTAAAGGTGGATGTGGACGCATTGGCGGAAGCAAAGATCGAAATCCTGGATGGGGAAACCGTGATTGCTTCCGGAGTTCCCGGCGAAATCACTGTTCCCAACGCCAAGCTGTGGAGCGACGAAACGCCCAATCTGTATACCTGCCGGGTCACCATTGGCGAGGATGTTGTGGAAGAGAAGTTCGGCATCCGGGAAATCAAGTGGAGCCCCAAGGGCCTGTTCATCAATGGCAAGGAAACCCTGCTCCGCGGTGGCTGTGTCCACCATGATCATGGCATTCTCGGCGCTGCCTGCTATGACGAAAGCGAATGGCGCAGAGTGCGGATTCTGAAGGAAGCAGGCTTCAATGCCATCCGTGCTGCTCACAATCCATGCTCCCGCGCCATGCTGGAAGCCTGTGATTATTACGGCATGTATGTTATGGACGAGTCCTTCGACATGTGGTACAACCGCAAGACAGCCAACGATTACGGCCTGGACTTTGAATCCCACTGGGCAGAAGATACTGCTGAAATGGTTGCCAAGGACTATAACCATCCTAGCGTGATTCTGTATTCCATCGGCAACGAGGTCGCCGAGCCCGCCGAGGCCAAGGGACTGGAATATGGCAAAAAGATGGTGGATCTGATCCACCGCCTGGATGCTACCCGCCCCGTTACCTGCGGTCTGAACCTGATGATTTTGAGCCGTGCCGCCAAGGGCCAGGGCATCTATCAGGACGGGCAGCAGAATACCGGCGGTGGAAAACAGGCAGAGGAGGACGGCAAGGTAAAGAATGCCAGCCTTGCCTTCAACATCATGGCTTCCTTTGTGGGCTCCGGCATGAACAAGGGCGGTAATTCCCCCAAGGTGGATGCGCTGGCAACCCCCATCATCAATGCACTGGACATTGCGGGCTACAACTACGGCTCCGGCCGCTATCCTCTGGAGGGCAAGCAGCATCCCGAGCGGATCATCTTCGGCTCCGAGACCTTCCCCCAGGACATTTATAAGAACTGGGAGCAGGTGAAGAAACTGCCCTATCTGTTGGGCGACTTCATGTGGACCAGCTGGGACTACTTAGGCGAAGCCGGTATCGGCTGCTGGAGCTACACCGGAGGTCAGCCCTTCAACCGTCCTTATCCCTGGGTGCTGGCAGGAGCAGGTGTCATCGATATTACCGGCAAGCCCGACGGCTCCTGCCGTTACGCTTCCACCGTCTGGGGGTTGGAAAAGGCTCCACGGATTGCGGTCAAGCCTGTGAACCATCCCGGTGTCCGTCCCACTAAATCCGTTTGGAGAGGCACCAACGCTATTGAAAGCTGGGCATGGAGCGGCTGCGAGGGCAACAAGGCAGAGGTGGAGGTCTATTCTGATGCCTATGCTGTGGAGCTGTATCTGGGCAGCAAGCGCCTGGGCAAAAAGAGGATCAAGGAATGCAAGGCTGTTTTCAAGACCAAGTATGCCCCCGAAACCCTGACAGCTGTCGCCTATGGCGCAGACGGTCGGGAGCTGGGAAGAAGCAGTCTGCTTCCCGCTGTCGGTGACCTGCGGCTTCGTGTGCAGCCGGAGGAGAGCAGAAGTGATATTCACTACATTCCCGTGGAGATCGTTGGTGAGAACGGCATCGTGGAGAGCAATGCCGACCGACGCTTGAGCGTCACCGTAAAAGGCGGCGAGCTGCTGGGCTTCGGCTCCGCTAATCCCTGCCACGAGGACAGCTATTGCACCGGCTCCTTCACGACTTACTATGGCCGCGCGCTGGCAGTTGTCCGTGCGGAGAAAAACTGCACCGTCACTGTGAGCGACGGAACCCTGACTTCCTCTGCTGAAATCTGAAACCGTTAAGAAAAACGAGGAATCCATACTGAATTCCTCGTTTTTCTCTTTCCGGTCGGTGACAAAAAGCCAAATTCAAGGTATAATCCGTACAGGTCATGCAAGAAACCGTTTTACCGGATAGGAGAAAGCATTATGAAATTAAAAAAGGGAGTATCTGCTGCTGCATTTATCCATTGTGTAGGAGAATGTCAGGGGGATGTCATATACGAGACCATGGAAGGAGACCGGCTGAATCTGAAAAGTCAGCTGTCCAAATATCTTTTCCTCGTTGCGGTCAATCATCCCGATGCAATCAGCTTAAACGACGGAACCATCCTTTGCGATTCGGAAGATTTTCATGTATTGGAGGAATACCTGAATGCGTGATATCCGTTTTTTGCAGGAAGCTCGGGAAATGCTGCTGATCTCTACGGGACTGTACAGCTGGCAGATGGACGGCGAATTCCGTTTGCAGTATACCAATCATCCCAACGGCGGATTCTGTTATGATCTGTTTAAGATCAGCACCTGTGATGAGAAAATACGGACACATTTTGAAACGAAGGACAGTCCGATCATCGTATCGGATGATTTTGGATTCTGCTGGATGGTTGCCGCGGACAGGCAGGAACAGCAGAGCATTGAATACCATCTGCTTGGACCCTTCTTCACCGTAGAAGCCACGGAATACTACATCATGCGGCTGTGCGATCATTTGCATATTTCCTCCAATCTGGCAGAGCAGATGCGTAAAGAAATGAAACAGGTTCCGACGGTTCAGGCCTCTTCGGCGCTTTCCTATGCGGTCATGCTGCAATATTACACGATTGGTGAAAAAATTACCCGCGATGAAGTTGTTTGTTGTATCACAACGGAACGGTCAGAGGATACAGCGCTTTGGCAGACCAATGCGCAGCACAACACCTGGGAAGCAGAACTGAATCTTTTCGACGCGATCAAAAACGGGACGCTGAATCTGGAGGGGCAGGCGTTGACCAGCTCTTTTTCCGGCGGAACCATCGGCACCCTGTGCCCCGGGGATCCCCTGCGGCAGAGCAAGGATGAAGCTATTGTCCTGATTGTTCTGGCATCCCGGGCAGCGATTCTCGGAGGTGTTTCTCCCGAGGGCGGCTATGCGCTGGCAGATTACTTTTTTCAGAGGGTGGAAGCCTGCCAAACCATTGGCCATGTCCAGAATTGCTGCTTTGAAATTCTCCACTCGGTCATGCAGCGCGTGAAGCAATGCAAGCAGCGGCAGCACTATTCGGCGACCGTCAGCGGCTGTATGGACTATATCGAAACCCACCTGTTTGAGAAGATCAATCTGGAGCAAATGGCAAAGCAGTTGGGCTACGCTTCCTATTACCTCAGCAAACGCTTTAAGCAGGAAACCGGAAAAACCGTGAACGATTACATCAAGGAAGAGAAAATCGAAAGGGCCAAGCTGCTGTTCACCAGAGGAGACCTTACGGTCAATGAGGCAAGTGAACGACTGGCTTTTTCCTCCCCCAGCTATTTCTGTGCGGTTTTTAAGCAGTATACCGGCATGCTGCCTTCCGAATTCATTAGTCTGTCTCAGGCAGCAAAGGGTGAAGCAGAAAGGAAATCGATATGAAATGTGATGAAATCAATATCAGAGATCCCTATATTCTGGTATATGAAGATACCTATTATATGTACGGAACCAGAGCGGAAACCACCTTTAAGGGGGAAGCCTTCGGCTTTGATGTGTACAAAAGCAAAAACCTGACCGACTGGGAAGGCCCTGTTGAAATCTTCCATCGGCCCGAAAACTTTTTCAGTAAGGCCAGCTACTGGGCACCGGAGGTATACTTCCGGGATGGCAGATTCTATATGTTTGCCACCTTTGGCAGCGGAAAAAAGGGCCTGGGCACCGCAGTCCTCACCGCAGATTCTCCGGAAGGCCCATTCCGGATGTGGTCCGACGGCTATGTGACCCCCAAGGATTGGAGATGCCTGGACGGAACACTGTATATTGCGAAGAACGGGAAGCCCTACATGGTTTTCTGCCATGAGTGGAAGCAGGTGCACGACGGCACAGTTTGTGCCATCCCGCTGTCCGACGATCTGAAAAAGGCCGTCGGGGAGCCGGTGAAGCTGTTTTCTGCCTCTCAAGGCAAGCCTTTTGCCATGAAGTTTATGCTGCGCAACTTTGTGACCGACGGTCCCTTCCTGATCCGGACAGAGGACGGGAAGCTGCACATGCTCTGGTCTACCGTTTCCAAGACCGGCTATGTGGAAGCTATGGCACATTCCGACAATGATGATATTGACGGAAATTGGAGTGTTGACAGTGAACTGCTCTTTGACCACGACGGCGGCCATGGTATGATCTTTAAGGATCTGAATGGACAGTACCGGCTGGTACTCCATTATCCCAATACCCCCTGTCAGGAGCACCCGCAGTTTACGCCGCTGGCTTATCAGGATGGTAAGTGGACAAAGCTGTAAGCATAATTAAGAAAGAGAGAACTACAAAATGCTGATTTCTGTTCTGTTATTTGCTGTGGGACTGGTGCTGCTGATTAAGGGCGGCGACTGGTTCGTGGACGGTGCTACCGGTATCGCCAAGCGGTTCAACCTGCCGGATATCGTGGTTGGCGCAACCGTGGTGTCCATCGGTACCACCATGCCTGAGGTTATGGTTTCGACCACAGGTGCGCTGGTCGGTTCCAGCGCCATGGCCTACGGCAATGCCATCGGCTCCATCATCTGCAATACCGCTTTGATTGCTGCCATTTCCATAACCTGCAATCCAGGCCCCGTGAATGTCAGATCCATGAAGACCCCGGTGATTTTCTTCTTTATCTCTGCGGCGCTGTACTGCTTTGCCTCCTATGTGCTGGGCACCTTCCCTCGGTGGATGGGCTTTGTGATGCTGGGAATCTTCGTCCTCTACACCGTTCTGACCATTCGGAACGGCATCAAGCATCCCGATGACGCGGAGGACGAGGAGGAAGGCGACGAGGGCAAGCCCAGAACCCTGCTCATGGAGCTGGTGCTACTGGTCGTTGGTGCAGCGGTCATCGCCGTCGGCGCAGATCTTCTTGTGAAGCACGGCCAGGTCATTGCCCTTGGCCTGGGCGTTCCCGAAACGGTGGTAGCACTGCTGTTTGTGGCTCTGGGCACCAGCCTGCCCGAACTGGTGACTACCATCACCTCTCTGAAAAGCGGCCATGCCTCCCTGGGTGTGGGCAATGTCATCGGTGCCAATGTGTTCAATCTGGTGCTGGTTTCCGGCGTTTCCGTATCCATTGCGCCCTTTGATGTCCCGTGCCTCAATACGCTGCTGGATACCGGCCTCAATATGTCTCTGGTGTTTGAGATCCCAGTTATGCTGGGTGTCATGTGTCTCATGACCGTTCCTGCTCTGCTGAATAAAAAGCTCAGCCGCTGGCAAGGCATCACGCTGCTTGGCATCTATGCAGCCTTCTGCATCCTGCAATTCATTCTGTAACAGACAACACAACAAGGAGTGATACAATATGGAATTATATGATTACGAGCGAGTACACAGTGCATTTGTTCGGGAGCACGGCGCAGAGTGCACCGTCCTTCTGAAAAAAGACGGCGCGTTTCCCCTAAAGAATCCAGGGAGCATTGCCCTGTACGGCAGCGGTGCAAGAAGAACCATCAAGGGCGGCACCGGCTCCGGTGAGGTCAATTCCAGATACTTTGTGACCATCGAGCAAGGTCTCAAAAATGCAGGCTTTACGGTGACCACCGAAAGCTGGATGGATGCCTATGATACTGCAAAAGCGGAAGCAAGGGCGAAATTTATCCGGGACCTCAAGGCAGAAGCCAAGCAGCGGCACCAGAATGTTATTCTGATTTCCATGGGCCGCACCCCTGCTGAGCCGGAATATGAGATTCCTCTGGCAGGCCCCGGCGATACCGCCGTCTATGTCCTGTCCAGAGTTTCCGGAGAAGGTGCGGACAGAGCTCCTGTGGAAGGTGATATTCTGCTTTCCAAGACGGAAATCCGGGATATCCTGGCCTGCAATGAGAAATATCCCAACTTTATGCTGGTAATCAATGTCGGCGGCCCGGTGGATCTGACCCCGGTACTGGGTGTGGGAAATATTCTGGTGCTGTCCCAGCTGGGCGCAGAAACGGGCAATATCCTGGCAGACATTCTTCTGGGCAAACAGAATCCCTCCGGCAAGCTGACCACCACATGGGCGGCGTGGGAAGCCTATCCGCAGCTGGGAGAATTCGGCGAGAAGAATGACACCCGCTACCGGGAAGGCATTTATGTGGGTTACCGCTATTTTGACACGGCAAAGGTGGAGCCGTTGTATCCTTTCGGCTTCGGCCTTTCCTATACGGAATTTGCAATTTCTGATACTTCTGCCGAGCTGGACGGGCACCGGGTGACCGCCAGAGCGACAGTAAAGAATACCGGTGTCTGCCCCGGCAAGGAAGTGGTACAGCTCTATGTTTCCATTCCTGCCGGCAAATTGGAGGAACCCTATCAGGTTCTGTGCGGCTTTGCAAAGACAAAGCTGCTTGCACCCAGTCAGGAAGAAACTGTCTCTATTCAATTTGATATGGCGGATATTGCTCCGTACGACGAAGAGACTGCCAGCTATATTCTGGAGGCCGGTGACTATCTCCTGCGCCTTGGCTGCAGCAGCCGCAGCACGGAAGTTTGCGCTGCCGTCCGCCTGCAGGAGGATGTTACGGTGCTTCGTTCCAGAAATGTTCTCGGAAAGCCGGACTTTGAAGACTGCAGATTGTCCGCAGACAAAGAGCCGACACCGTCGGACGTACCTGTTCTGGAGCTCAGCGCCAATGCGCTTATCACGAAGTATGTCAATTACCAGCGGGAGGAATCCATTGATCCCGCCATCGAATCCCTTTCCGACGACCAGTTAATCAAAATGAATATCGGTGCCTTTGATCCCAAGGCGGGTGTTGCCAGCATGATCGGCAATGCCGGATTTACCGTGGCCGGTGCAGCAGGACAGTCCTGCATGGAAGCGGCGGGCATTCCGTCCTTGGTCATGGCAGACGGTCCTGCCGGCCTGCGGCTGAGCCGTCGGTATGCGGTGGACAAGAAAGGCACGATACACCCGCTTGAGTCCAGCATTCCCGCATCGCTGTTTGATTTTATGAGTGCACCTATGAAGTGGATTATGAGCCTGATGACCTATAAGGCGAAAAAAACGGACAAGCTGGGAGATCAGTATGCAACGGCAATCCCAATCGGTACCGCGGTTGCTCAGAGCTTTAATCTGGTGCTTGCAGAGGAATTCGGCAAGATCGTGGGCGAGGAAATGGAGCGGTTCGGTGTCCACCTGTGGCTTGCTCCGGCACTGAATATCCACAGAAGCGTGCGCTGCGGCAGAAATTTCGAGTATTTCAGCGAAGATCCGCTGGTCAGCGGCTTGTTTGCCGGTGCCATTACCAAAGGCGTGCAGACCTATCCCCACGCAGGTACCACCATCAAGCACTATGCCTTCAACAATCAGGAGCGGAACCGCACTCAGAACAACTCCCAGGTCAGCGAGCGTGCAGCCCGGGAAATTTATCTGAAGGGCTTCGGCATCTGCGTGAAAGCATCCCAGCCTAAGGCAGTTATGACCTCCTACAACCTGGTCAACGGCAAGCACACCAGCGAGCATTCCGGTCTGATTGGGGATATTCTCCGCTCCGAATTCGGATACAAGGGTATCGTCATGACAGACTGGGTGACTGCCGGATATGAAAACGAAAAGGACTGCATCCACCCTGTTGCGGAGGCGGCCTGGGTCTGCATGGCAGGTGGCGACCTGTTCATGCCCGGCTCCCAGCATGATTACGACAGCATCAAGGCCGGACTGGAAGCGGGTACGGTTACGCGGGAACAGCTTCGGGTGAATGCCACCAGAGTCCTGAACATGGCAAAGAAACTGTGCAAATAATCATTCGGAGGTAAATTATGGGCATGTACTGCAACCCGCTGAATTTGGATTATGGCTACCAGCATTACGGCAAGGGTGCCCACAGAGAAGGTGCAGATCCAACGCTGATCTGCTTTAAGGGACGCTACTATCTGTTTGTGTCCATGTGCGGCGGCTTCTTTTACTCCGATGATCTGGCGCATTGGCAATTCCATGAAAACCATATGGATCTTTACCGCTATGCACCCGATGTGCGGGAAGTAAATGGTCAGTTGGTGTTCTGTGCCTCCACCAGAGGAAAGGTTTCCACCTTCTGGCGCACGGATGATCCCTTATCCGATCAATTTGAAAAAGTATCCGAACCCTTTGCTTTCTGGGACCCAGATCTATTCTGCGATGATGACGGAAGCTGCTATCTGTATTGGGGCTGCGACTGCAATCAACCGATTTACGGCAGGAGAATGGACAGTAAGACTCTGCTCCCTTTGGAGGAACCGCAGGAGGTCATCAAACCGGATGCGCAGAACCACGGCTGGGAGCGTCCGCATCTTCCTTGGATGCCGAAGAAAAAGAAAAATCTTTTCGATTGGGTCATGAAGCTGTCCGGGCGGGATGGGGAAAAATATCCTTATTTTGAAGGCGCTTTCATGACGAAGATCAACGGCAAGTATTATCTGCAGTATGCCGCACCCGGAACGGAGCTTCCAACCTACGGCAACGGAACTTATGTGGGTGATACCCCTATGGGGCCGTTCCGATATCAGGAGCATAATCCCATCTCTCTGAAAACGGGCGGCTTTGCAAAGGGCGCCGGTCACGGAAGTACCATTGCTGACAGCTACGGAAATCTGTGGCATGCCGCAACAATGATGATTTCCGTTAATGCAAACTTTGAACGCCGGTGCGGACTTTTCCCTGCAGGCGTTGACGAGGACGGCATTCTGTTCTGCAACCAGAATTTCGCAGACTATCCGCTGGATATCCCGGAAGGGAAGTTTGATGCCAGGCTGGTGGAACCCAAATGGATGCTGGTATCCTATAAAAAGAAGGTGAGCGTGTCCAGCGAAACAGCCGGTCACGAAGGCACCAATGCAGTGGATGAGAATATCCGGACGTCCTGGTGTGCCCAGGGCAGCAAGAATGAATGGCTCATGATTGACTTGGGAGAATGCTATCAGGTTGGTGCTGTTCAGCTGAATATTGCGGATGTGGATGTGCCGCTTTTGAAGGTTGACAAGGAAGAGAAATCCGATATTACCACCGGCAATCGCTACATCGATCGCGAGAATCCTCTGTATACCAGATGGATTATGGAGTACAGTCTGGACGGTAAAGACTGGATGACACTCTGCGACAAGTCGGATACAAAGGACAACCTGCCGGATGATTTCATTGAACTGCCGCAGCTTACTAGCATGCGCTATGTGCGGGTAACATCCGTTTCGCTGCCCTATGACAAAAAATTTGCAATCAACGGTCTGCGTGTTTTCGGAGAGGGCAACGTGCAGCGGCCTGCCCCGGTTAAAGGCGTGACTGCTGAACGCATTTGTGACGATCTGTCCTGCAAGGTAAGCTGGAACAAGGTTGACGGAGCTTTGGGATATAATGTTCGATATGGTATTGCTCCGGATAAGCTCTATCTGAGCCACATGCAGTATGAGGATACGGAAGTGCGTCTGGGTTCGCTGAATAAGGGGCAGAAGTATTATTTCACTGTTGACTGCTTTAACGAGAGCGGAATCACAAAGGGTACAGCTGTTGTCGTTTTGGAATAATCGTTAGGTGGAAAGGACAAGGAGTGCAAGATGGAAAAGTTGCCCCATATCATGCCCTTTTTGTGGGTTCATGGAGAAGATGAGGCCACCTATCGGAAGATGGTGGGCGTTATCTATGACGCAAACCTAAGGGCATTCTGCGTGGAGGCCCGCCCCCACGATGGCTTCTGCCAGGAACCCTGGTGGCGGGATATGGACATTATTCTGGACGAGGCCGAAAAGCGGGGCATGAAGGTCTGGATCCTGGACGACAAGCATTTCCCCACAGGCTTTGCCGCCGGCGCGGCGGAAAAAGCACCGCTGGAGCTGCGGCGGCAGGGGCTGCTGCACAAGCGTTTCCCGGTCAAGAGCGGCAAAATTCATTTGAATGCCGCAAAGCAGGCGCACCCGCCGCTTGTGCCGGATAAGCGGTAATATCAATACCGCTATCGCCGCCCTGCTGGGAAACGGTGCAGCGATAGCCCATTGCCCGGAGAAGGTCTGCTACAAATTCTTCCAGCGCATAACCTTTGAGCTTTTTACCCTCAGTCAGTCCCAGCTCCAGAACCGCTGGTTCTATGTAATATGGTTTTACAAATGGGTAGTCAATCTTAAAACGGGATTTTCCAGAATCCTTACTGACTGCCAGATTCCACTGCCCAGGTGTACGGTCACTGTAACCATAGTAGCGCAGTGCTGTCTCCATACAGAAGATTCCGTCAGGAAACAGACGGCTCACCGTGCTGACCTCGCTGAAACCATCGGGGTTGACCCATTGATAATAGCCGTATCGCACTTTATCCACGTGCCCTGATTCAATCAGCTGCTGGATATTCAGGTAATAAATTTTCTCCTGTTCCAGCTCTTTGGTGCGCATCATGCCGCCGTAGTGCTCAAATATTACTTTGCAATGCTCGATATCCATGAGCGCATCTCCTTTCTGACTTGTGTACGCTTTGCACACACGAGCGGACAAAGCTATATAAGTAAAGTATAGCAAATGTGGGACGGAAGTCAACATGACTTTGGTTCGCTTTCGCCATAATTTGCATGTCATCTTATGATGAAAAAGCAATGAATCATTCGGTGTGGACTATGAAGCAGCTGGACGCATAGTGCGCATGAATGAAGCATTTGAAATCCCCAGAGAATTCCTCTCCATTTATCAGAGGAACACTCTGGGGATTTTTGCGTTTTGAAATGAATGCCCACAAACCATTTTCCTTTTGTGGGTACTCATTTCAAAACGCATCTGGGATTCCAAAGGGACGGCAATTCCTTTGGCTCTTACGTCTCCAATAGGGGCGAGAGCGCCCTGTTGGCAGAGATTTCCAAAGGGGACAGCGTTCCCTTGGCAGGAGGCATCCAATGGAGGGCAGCGCCCTTCGTGGCAGGAAGAATCCAATGAAACCGGCGGTTTCGTGGCACACGACTTTGCCGTCGGGGTCCCCATGCAGCCTGCTGCATGGGGTGGGCGCTAAGTCTAGTGTGTTATACCTTTGGCGACCGTGGGTGGCGGAAAGGGGTTGTTCGGAGCAGGAACAAGCACTTTCCGTCAGCTACAGAACATGCGGATTCTGCGTCCTCCCGGACGAGAAGCCCAGGAGTTTGCGACAGCAGAATCCGCCTGTTCGGGTGTAGGTGGTGCTGCGAAATGGAAAGGCAAAGCAAAGCGGAGCCTTGAAATGGAGCGGCATCACCGGGGGAGCCAGAGGTATATCAAGCCCCCGTCCCGCCGCAGCGACGCTACTCTCTCGCGCTACTCCTCAAATGAAATCACCGTTTCTTTCGGCAGCTTCTCATTCCGACAGTTCAGAAGATATGATATCGCATATTTGGCTAACGGCTGAGAAATCATTTTGTCCCAGTCCGCAAGCCTAATGATCTGCACCGTTTTGGTTTCAAAGTCAAACTGAATCTCACCCCATTCGCCGTCGCTGTCTGCCTGATACAGGTATGTCGCGGCGGCGATTTTTTCTTTTCGCCTTTTCTGAGATTTGCGTTTCAGCACGATTGTGTGAAAGAGACCATCCTCTATCAGCAGCTGCGTCAGCTTCTGTACCGCTTTCTTGTATGCCCGCTCTGCGCCGCTGGCTGTGGAGCCTTCAAACATCGCCGCCAGATCCCCCATGTGGGACGGTACCGCATGGGCAGCACACAGCGGCAGTCCATGCAGGCTGCCATGTGCCGCTCTATCAGAATCTGAGAACGGTAATCCAGTTTGTTATGTGCCCGCCGGACAGCACCACCCCAGGAGCTGTCCCAGAGCATTGCACTGTACACGCCACCGGCATCCCGGCTCAAATCCTCACCAGCGTCCTCATTGATATCCGCATCGAAATTCT
>JAXECZ010000061.1:0-15629 GCA_034104845.1 Faecousia sp.
TCCTTATTGCTTTTGCGTGCCCGTTCAATCTCACTGATTTGTTCTTCGCTAAATTTATATCTGGAAGCCATATTTATCACCCAGATATACTATACCACATCGTTGCAAATATTTAAACTGTTTTATTAAGATTTAGTATTATACCCATCTCCTTCCAGTATTGCCTCGCAAAGCCTTCCGTCTTCTGAATATCAGAAGCATCAAAGTCGTTGATACTCTTCCTCCCAATGCTCTGAATTGCCTGGATCGTTGCAGTATCAAAATACACGCTTCTTTTTGCTTCCTGTTTCACGCCCCCGTCTCCGGTGGCGTTCTTTTTTATCCTCCTTTCTTCTGTGCCACCTTGTTCACATTCCGCAAGAACACGCCAACCTCACCGGCCAGTCTTTCCGTTGCATCCGTTGCAAAGGCGTTCATGTCTCCCATGGCGTCGCAGAGGATTTCCTTTTTATTGAAATTTCATCCGCTGTTCTTGACTTATTCATTTCTGAGCAATAATATAGAATCAACGTAACACGCAAAAAATAAAATGGAGGAATGCACATGTGCACAGCAGCAACCTACAAAACCAAGGATTTCTATTTTGGCAGAACCTTGGACTATGAATTCTCCTATGGGGAAGAAATCGTCATCAGCCCTCGGAATTTTCCCGTCAGCTTCCGGCATATGGGAGAAATGAAGCACCACTATGCCTTGATTGGCATGGCCCATCTCGCAGGCGGTACTCCCCTGTTTTACGATGCTATCAACGAAAAGGGGCTGGGCATGGCTGGACTGAATTTCGTGGGCAATGCGGACTACAAGGAATTCACCCCCGGCAAGGACAATGTTGCCCCCTATGAGTTCATTCCCTGGATTCTCGGTCAATGTGCCAGCGTAAAGGAAGCCCGGCTGCTGCTGGACAAGATCAGCCTGGTCAATACGCCTTTCAGCGACCAGCTGCCCCTGGCCCAGTTGCATTGGATGATTGCGGACAAGGAAGAGGCCATCACGGTAGAATCCGTGAAAGAGGGCCTAAAGGTCTATGACAATCCCGCCGGTGTGATGACCAACAATCCACCCTTTGACCAGCAGATGCACAATTTGAGCAACTTCATGAATCTCTCCCCCAAGTCCCCGGAAAACCGCTTCTCCTCCAAGCTGCCGCTGAGCTGCTACAGCCGTGGCATGGGCGCCCTGGGTCTGCCCGGTGATCTTTCTTCTCAGTCCCGTTTTGTCCGGGTGGCCTTCGTGAAAATGAATTCTGTTTCTGGTGATTCGGAATGGGAAAGCGTCAGCCAGTTCTTCCACATTTTGGGCTCTGTAGACCAGCAAAAGGGCTGCTGCGATGTGGGTGATGAGAAATACGAATACACCATCTATACCTCCTGCTGCAATGCCTCCAAGGGCATCTACTACTACACCACCTACGACAATCATCAGATTAACGGCGTTGACATGCACCGGGAGAATCTGGACAGCGAAACCCTTTTCCGCTATCCTCTGATTCTCGGGGAGCAAATTCACATTCAAAACTAAAAAATTTCCCAGCTCCTACGGGGGCTGGGAAATCATTTTATATGGAAAGCTTTATTTCACTTTCTTTGCAGCCTTTGCTTTGGCCTTGGCTTCCTGGGCCTTCTTTGCCTCTGCCTTCTTTGCTTCCTCGGCGGTTTCATTGGTGGACATGGCCCACTTCGCTAACTCAATGCGGACCTGGTCAGCGCCGGTCTCCAGAACCAGCTTGTCTTCTTTCACATTGACGACGGTGCCGCAGATGCCGCCAATGGTGGTAATCCGGTCGCCCACCTTCACAGCGGAACGCATGGCCTCGGCTTCTTTTTTACGCTTGTTTTCGGGACGAATCAGCATAAAATAGAAGATTGCCATCATCATTACCAGCATAATCAGGGTGCTGGTCATACCGCCAGCGGCGGAAGCGGTGGTTTCGGTCAGGAAAAGATTCATTGGGAAAACTCCTTTGTGTTTAATATCTTTTTTATTATAGCATTCCAGTCAAAAAATGCAAGAGAAACGTTAGATTCTTCGTGCCAATTTCGCGGAATATTCCTGACGGAACTGCTGGAAGCAGCCGTTATCCAGAGAATCCCGGATTCGTTCCATGAGTTTATTGTAAAAATACAGGTTATGCATCACGCAAAGCCGCATGGCCAGCATTTCTTCCGCCACAAACAGATGACGGATATAGGCCTTGGAGAATCGGCGGCACACCGGGCAGTCACACTCGGGATCGATGGGAGACTCGTCCAGCATATACTTGGCGTTTTTCAGGTTGATGGCGCCCTGCCAGGTGAAGAGCCGGGCATGGCGGGCATTCCGGGAGGGCATGACACAGTCAAAGAAATCCACGCCCCGGGCCACCGCCTCGATGATGTTGGTGGGAGTGCCAACGCCCATCAGGTAGCGGGTTTTGTCCGCAGGCATGTAGGGCTCCACAGCTTCGATGATGTCATACATCTCCTCCGCCGTCTCCCCCACCGCCAGGCCGCCGATGGCATAGCCAGGCAAATCCAGCTCCGCAATTCGCTGCATGTGCTCGATCCGCAGATCGGCATAGGTACCGCCCTGGTTGATGCCCCAGAGCATCTGCTGGGGGTTCACCGTATCCGGCAGGGCATTCAGTCGGGCATTTTCCGCCTTGCAGCGCACCAGCCAGCGGTAGGTGCGGTCAATACTCTTTTTCACATACTCCCGGGGAGATGGATTTTCAATGCACTCATCGAACGCCATGCAGATGTCCGAACCCAGGTTGGACTGAATCTGCATGCTCTCCTCCGGGCCCATAAAAATTTTCCTGCCATCAATGTGGGAGGAAAAATACACGCCCTCCTCCTTGATTTTCCGCAGTGAGGACAGGCTGAACACCTGGAAGCCCCCGGAGTCGGTGAGCATGGGGCCGTCCCAGGTCATGAATTTGTGCAGGCCGCCCAGCTGCTTCACCACCTTATCCGTGGGACGCAGGTGCAAATGGTAGGTATTGGACAGCTCCACCTGGCAGCCGATGGTTTTCAAATCCTCCGCACTCAGCGCGCCCTTGATGGCTCCCTGAGTGCCCACGTTCATAAAAACAGGCGTCTGGACAACACCGTGGGCGCAGGTGAATTCCCCACGGCGGGCCTTGCCTTCGGTCTTTTTCAGTTCAAATATTGCTTTATTCATATTGATACTCCAAACTCATACAGCTCATGGGGAGCAATATCCTGGCCATTGCTCCATTCAATCCCGGTGCCTCCAGGGAGCATTCTGACCGTTCTGAAATAGACTGGGTCATTCAGCTCACCATACCAGGGGCCGTTTGCATATGGTTTGGCATCAAATATCTTTTTTTCTCCGGTCTCGTAGACCAGAAATAGTTGCAATGAATCCAATGCTTCCACGCTCTTGAGTCTGGGCTGCAGCATATACTCACCTTCTTACTTCAAAGGATCAATTCGAAAGAACTGCTCACCATTGGACAACAGTTTCCAGTTAGCTTCCAAATCTTCGCGATGAATTTCAATCTACGCTTCCAACAGCTTCATTTTATTTCTGGAGATTTTACCTTCAATTACCTCCCCATCCAGTGTCACCACAACTTCCTCCCCGGAGTATTCTGCGTGAATATGGGGCATATTGTGTCTTCCGCCATTCTCTCGATACATCCGAACAATAATTCCAAAAAACATACTTAATACAGGCATTTTATCCCATCTTCTTTATCAGTCTCAGCACTTCTTTTGGACTACACGCTTCAACTGGGTTATACATTGATTCCAGAAGTCCTTTATCCCTTGTCACAATATAGTCAACATCTTCCCTTTTACAGGCATATGCAAAGACGGCATCTTCAAAATCATCCATCATGGAGTACACAGCTTCTCCGCAGATTTCTCCATCTACAGCTGCAATATCGAATAGTGTCATCAGATTCTTTATTGCTTCTGTTGCGGATTCAGAACCGATATACTTCCTAGCGATGTAGTAGATGTCCGTGATGGCATTTGCGGTTATAACACCAACTGCTCTTTCCTCTGCAACTTCCATAAAGAGCTGCCGGGCTACTTCTGAATCATTTCGATTGCAGATTGCGTCAAGAACAATATTGGTGTCAAAGGCTATCTTTTTCATTTCAGACGTTCCTCCCTGGAATCGTCAAGATTGACATCGCTGGGGAGGATGCCAAACAGTGCCTTCGCAGCAGCCACTTTATCAGGCTTTGCGGTTGTTAGTCTGGCGATAAGCTTACCGTTCTTTGTGATGAAAATGTCCTGTGATTGGGCCATTGTAACGTATTTCCCTGCATTGGTTTTCAATTCAGAAACAGAAATCTGAGTCATTTTCAAGCTCCTCTCGCTTTGATATAGGTTTATTTCTTCATGTATATCGTAGCATATTAGATCTGTTTTGTCAAATCAAATAGGTCTATTCTATCAAACGAATTACGACCTGTTTCTTGCTTTCAAAAAACAGGTCAATTACTCAGCTACTGTTCAACCCTCTCTTGTATCGTACATCAAATTGCTTTGTGTGAACTCTCTAATTCCCTGAGAATAATGGAAAGTCTATCCTACAGAGCCAACAATGTCACAGGTAAGCGTACCAAGCGTTTTTCGGCTTTCACTTAATCGGGCGGTTTCTTCTATGCGATGAACATGGCATCACCAAAGGAGAAGAAACGATATTTTTCCTCCACGGCCTTTTTGTAGGCGTTCAGCACATGTTCTCTTCCTGCAAAGGCGGAGACCAGCATGACCAGGGTGCTTTCCGGCAGGTGGAAATTGGTGATGAGGGCGTCCATGGCCTTGAATTCATAGCCTGGATAGATGAAGATATCCGTCCATTTGGATTTGGCGGAAAAGGTACCGTCCTCACCAACCAGGGATTCCAGGGTGCGGCAAGAGGTAGTACCCACGCAGATGACCCGTCCGCCGGCGGCTTTGGTCTCATTGAGAATTTTCGCCGTTTCCTCATTCATCATACACAGCTCACTGTGCATATGATGCTCCAATACCTCCTCCGTTTTCACTGGACGGAATGTGCCCAGGCCCACATGGAGGGTGACAAAGGCGGTTTTGACCCCTTTTTCACGAATCTTTTCCAACAACTCCTGGGTAAAGTGGAGCCCGGCGGTGGGAGCAGCGGCGGAGCCAACCTCCCTTGAGTAAACCGTCTGGTAGCGCTCCTGATCGGGAAGCTCCGCCTTGATATAGGGCGGCAAGGGCATTTTCCCCAGGCGCTCCAATACCTCCAGGAAAATGCCCTCATAATGGAACTCCACAATTCGGTTTCCATCCTCGCAGACCTGCCGAACCGTGGCGGTGAGCTCTCCGTCTCCAAAGGAAACGGCATCCTCCTCCCGCATTTTCTTTCCAGGCTTACACAGGCACTCCCATTTTTTGTCCCCCAAATCCCGCAGCAGAAGCACCTCCACTGCACCGCCGGTGGGACGATGGCCCAGGAGCCTGGCCGGAAGCACCCGGGAGTCATTGAGCACCAGGCAGTCGCCGGGATTCAGATAATCGATGATGTCATAAAAATGTTTATGGCTGATTTCGCCGGTGGCGCGGCTGAGCACCATCAGCCGGGAAGCGTCCCGCTGCTGCAAGGGTGTTTGAGCAATCAGCTCTTCCGGCAAATCATAATAAAAATCATGGGTTTTCACGATGCATTCCTCCGATAATTGAACGAAAACAGTATAGTCGATTTCTGCGTATTTTGCAACAGACAATTTGAAAATAGCCTGCATAGACTGGGACGGAGGTGTTACTGAATGAATAACCCACTTTTTACCGGCGTATGCACCGCTCTGGTCACGCCATTTTTAAACGGAGAAATCAACTACCCCATGGTGGAGCGGCTGATTGCCAGGCAAATGGAAGCCGGCGTTCATGCAATCGTAGTCTGCGGCACTACCGGTGAATCAGCAACCTTATCCGATGCAGAAAAGCTGGAATTGATCTCCAGGTCAAAAAAATTCGCAGGAAAGGATTGCCTGATTATCGCAGGAACCGGCTCCAACGCCACAGAACATACGGTCCGCCTGAGCAAGGCCGCGGAGGACGCAGGGGCGGATGCCCTTTTGATTGTTTCTCCATACTACAACAAGGCCACACCGGAGGGGCTGATGCAGCATTACAGCGCCGCAGCCTTCTCCGTCAAGCTGCCGGTGATTCTGTACAATGTACCAAGCCGCACAGGTGTGGACATTCCTGTGGCAGTCTACAAGCAGCTGTCGTCCGTTTCAAACATTGTAGGGGTAAAGGAAGCAAGCACCGATCTGGGAAAGGTTCTGGCCATTCGAGCAGAATGCCCGGAGAATTTCCACGTTTGGAGCGGCAACGACGACCTGACCGTACCAATTCTTTCCATTGGCGGCGTTGGCGTGGTCTCCGTTCTGTCCAACCTCTATCCGGAGCTGACCCAGGCTATGACCGCCGCAGCGCTGGATGGGGATTTCGACACGGCCGCCGCCCTGCAGATTCAATTCCAGCCCCTGATTCGGGCACTGTTCAGCCAGGTCAATCCCATCCCGGTAAAGGCCGCCATGAATCTTTTGGGCTTTGACTGCGGGCCTTGCAGGCTTCCTCTCACAATGCCCTCCTCCAAGCTGATGCAGCAGCTGCAGGCTGCCATGAAGCGGGCAGCGCAATTCTGAGAGAAATGGATAACGCCGCCCTTTCTGAGCGGCGTTATTACAATTTACTTCAAAATCGCCTTGTGGAACACTTTCTTGCCCTTGCGGATTTTCACGCCCTCTTTCAGCATGGCCTCGGTGACCATAAAGGTGGGAGCGGGAACCTTCTCGTCGTTCACAAGGACGCCTCCCTGGGTAACCAGGGTCCGGGCTTCCTTGTTGGAGGAAGCCAGCTTGCAGGCCACCATCAGATTGAGAATGCCAATCTGGCCATCGGTGAGCTGCTCCGGGCTGATTTCGGTGGTGGGCATATCCCCGTCACCGCCGCCCACAAAGAGTGCCTTGGCGGCAGCCTGGGCCTTGGCGGCCTCCTCTTCCCCGTGAACCATCTTGGTCAGCTCAAAGGCGAGGATTTCCTTGGCCTGGTTGATTTTGGCGTCAACCCAGCTGTCCATCTCATTGATCTGTTCCAGAGGCAGGAAAGTCAGCATGCGGATGCACTTCATCACATCGGCATCGTCCACGTTTCGCCAGTACTGGTAGAACTCAAAGGGAGAGGTCTTGTTGGGATCCAGCCAGACGGCGTTTCCGGCGGTTTTGCCCATCTTCTTGCCCTGGGAGTCGGTGAGCAAGGTGATGGTCATGCAGTGGGCATCCTTGCCCAGCTTTTTGCGAATCAGTTCCGTGCCGCCCAGCATATTGCTCCACTGGTCATTGCCGCCGAACTGCATGTTGCAGTTGTAGTGCTGGAACAGGTGGTAGAAGTCGTAGGACTGCATGATCATGTAGTTGAATTCCAGGAAGCTCAGGCCCTTTTCCATCCGCTGCTTGTAGCAATCCGCCCGGAGCATGTTATTCACGGAGAAGCAGGCGCCCACCTCCCGAAGCAGGTCCACATAATTCAGGTTCAGCAGCCAATCGGCATTGTTGACCATCTGAGCCTTGCCCTCGCCGAACTCGATGAAACGCTCCATCTGCTTTTTGAAGCAGGCAGCGTTGTGGTCGATGTCTTCCTTGGTCAGCATCTTCCGCATATCCGTGCGGCCGGAGGGGTCGCCGATCATGGTGGTGCCGCCGCCAATCAGGGCGATGGGCTTGTTGCCCGCCATCTGCAAGCGCTTCATCAGGGTCAGGGCCATGAAGTGACCGGCGGTGAGGCTGTCGGCAGTGCAGTCAAAGCCGATGTAGAAAGTGGCCTTGCCGTTGTCGATCATTTCCCGGATTTCTTCCTCGTTGGTCACCTGGGCAATCAGGCCCCTGGCAACCAGTTCATCATAGATTTTCATCGTTCGTTCCTTTCTTATTTGGCTGCGCTGCCGGTAATCATGGAAATAATTCCGGCACGCAGAATATTCACATTGGTTTCATCCAGAACCGTATCTCTGGAGGTATGGATTCTGGAAAGATACAGGCCCGCCCGGCTTCGGTTCAGGGCGCAGATGCCCACGCCATAGGGAAAATGGCCTTGATCGGAGGGATAGACCGAAAAGCCCGCTGTGCGAAGGGAAACCCGCTTCTTCCCGTAGGTTCCGGTGATTCTTTCCAAAAGGGCCAGCTGATTCCGGTTCTTTTTCAGCTTGGAGGTGGGGAAAAAGAGGATTTCGTCTCCATCTCCCACGCAGTCCAGATTCAGCACCAGCTGAGAGGCAGTGGCATTCTTGTGGGCTTTCTGATAGGATGCAGAGCCAATTAGACCCGCCTCCTCCAAATCGAAAAGGACAAAGCACACTTCCTTCCGGTATTTTCCCGGCATGGATCTGGCGATTTCCAGCACGGACACCACGCCGGAGGTATTGTCATTGACATTGGAGGAATTGGCCGGGCCCACCAGCATCAGAAGAATCAAGCCCCACAGCAATACCAGGAAAACAAAGTAGCCCACAAAGAACGCATGGAACAGATACCCCACCAGCGCCCCCACCGCCACGCTGGGCACGATCATAAGCAAACACACCAGCAGCTGGTAGCCCAAAAACAGCCAGAAATTGCAGGGGGTGATCAAATTGGGAATCAGCATTCTGGCGCAGGTATCGTAGTGGGCAGTTACCAGATATTTTGCCCCCTCCGGGTCGCCCGCAACCAGATTGTGGCTGCGGCAGCTCCCTTTTTCAACGGAAACGGGATAGCCCAGGCTTTCCAGATATTCCTGAGCTGCCTCCCGAAAAGACTGCTTCTGTGCTGCCGATTTCCGAACTGGGAAAAGCGTCACCACATCCAGTGGATGATTGATTTTCATATGTACCTCCCAAACAAAAACGCCCCCTCCCCTTTCGGAGAGAGGGCGCAAAACTGCACGGTACCACCTCTGGTTTGATGAAACCTCACGATTTCATCCTCAGGCCGTCTAATAACGGCTCTCGCTGTATCGGGCGAACCCGTTCTCCCCTACTTCGTTTCAGGGAGACCACTCCGGGAGGTATTTGGGCGCTGCTTCCTGCTGCCTTGCACCCACCGGCAGCTCTCTGATGGACAGGCGAACGCTTACTTCATCCCATCAAGGTGTTATCATATTGGCCATATCCTAACAAATTCTTTCCATTTTGTCAAGGGGAAAAGAATGGTTACGCTTCATTTTCAAACCAGCTCAGCATTTCCTCCGCGCTTTTCAACGTCGTCTCGGTTATTTTGGCGCCGCCGATGATTCTTGCCAGCTCCCGCTTTCTGCCCTCCAAATCCAGGGGCGTGACGGAGGTGTAGGTTCTGCCATCTCGTTCCGATTTGGAAATCAGCATATGGGTATTGGCCAGGGCAGCCATCTGAGGCAGGTGGGTGACGCAGAGCACCTGCTTGTGCCTGGCCAGCTTGCGAAGCTTTTCCGCTACCTTTTGCGCGGCTCTGCCGGAAACGCCTGTGTCCACCTCGTCAAAAATCAGGGTTCCGATCTGGTCTTTTTCCGCCAGCACGTTTTTCATGGACAGCATGATTCTGGCCAGCTCACCGCCGGAAGCCACCTTGCTCATGGGCTTCAGTGCCTCGCCGGCATTGGCCGACATATAAAACGCCACAGTATCCGCGCCGTTGGGGGCAAGCTCCTGCTCCCCAAACACGCACTGGAACTGCACCCGCGGCATATCCAGTTGGGTCAGCTCCGACAGAATCCGCTCCGACATGATCTCGGCGTTCTGCTTCCGATTCTGCCGCAGCTCCTTTGCCGCGTCCCAGGCTTCATCCTCCGCTTTTTTCAGCTTGCTTTTCAGTCTCTCCAAGTGGTCGTCGGCAAACTCGATATCATCCAGCTCCTTCCGCGCCTGCTCCAGATACGAAAGGATGTCCACACAGGTGACACCGTACTTTCTGCGAAGCCGGTGAATCACATCCAGCCGGGCCTCGATCTGTTCCAGCTCGTCGGCAGAATAGCTCAGATCGTCCCTTGCGTCCTTCACTTCCTCCGCCGCGTCCCGAAGCTGATACATAAGGTCGGCAACCCGGTCGTGGAGGGAGGAAAAATTGTCGCTGAAACGAGAAAGTCTGGCCAGGGCATGCTCCGCCTGACTCAGCAGCTCCGCCGCGCCCTCGGATTCCTCTCCGCCGCAAAGGGCTTCCACGGCTTCATCCATTCCCTTGGACAGCTTTTCCGCGTTTTGCAGCAGCTTGCGCCGCTCCTCCAGAGCTTCGTCCTCCCCTGCTTCCAGTTCCGCTTTTTCAATTTCCGCGATTTGATATTTCAGGGTTTCCATCCGGCGAAGCTTCTCACCCTCGTCCATGGTCATCCGCTGAATTTCCCGCCGAAGACTGGCCACGGTCTCATATTTTTCCCCGTAAGTGAGCCGAAGAGCCTGATTGGAGGAAAAGTCATCCAAAAAAATCAGGTGGTTTGCTTCGTCAAACAGGGAGGCGGAATCGTGCTGCCCGTGAATATTAATCAGCTGAATCCCCAGCTTTCGCAAAATGGCAACCGAAACCAAAGCGCCATTGACCCGGCAAACATTCTTTCCATCCAGGAAAATATCCCGCTGGATCACGGTTTCCTCATCGTATTCTACACCGTTGTCCTGAAACCAGGCAAGCTGGGGCACCTGGGTGAATACGGCCCGCACGGAGGCCTTCGCGGTGCCCGTGCGAATCATGTCCCGGTAAGCCCGTTCGCCCAGAATCGCGGAAATGGCATCGATCACAATGGATTTGCCTGCACCGGTTTCACCGGTCAATACATTAAAGCCGCTGTCAAAAGAAATATCCGCGCTCTCAATAACCGCGATATTTTCAATATGCAGAAGATTCAGCACGGTATCTCCCTCCTTTGTTTAGTTCATCAGGCTGCGGATCTCCCCGCAGAAAGCGGCTGCGGAATTATTGTCCCGCATGATGGCAATCACTGTGTCATCACCGGCCAGGGTGCCCAGAACTACACTGCGGCTCATAGCATCCAGCGCCGAGGCAGCCGCGTTGGCAAGGCCTGGCATGGTATGGATGACAATGATATTCTGTGCATAGTCAAAGCTGGTGACACATTCCCGGAAGATGGTATTCAGGCGATTGTTAAAGGTATTGGGCACCTCCCGGGATGCAGAGGTATAGCGATAGGTTCCCAGTCCTGTCAGCTCTTTCACGATACGCAGCTCCTTGATATCTCTGGAAACAGTGGCCTGCGTACTGGAAAAGCCAGCGTTTTGAAGCTCCTGAAGCAGCTGCTCCTGGGTCTCGATGTTTGACGTGGAGATGATCTCCATGATCTTTGCCTGACGTTTTGATTTCATACCCCTGCCTCCTTATCCCTTTCGGAATTTCGTATTCACCACATCATAAAAGCTGCGGTCGTTGAGACGAACAAGCCTGGTTTCCAGCTTGGACTTTCTAATGGTTACCACATCCCCCATATTCAGGCGGAGCGTCTTTCCGCCATCCACGGACAGATAGGCATTTCTTCTGGAATTGCTGGCCATCCCCACGGAGATAACCCGTTTTCCGGAGGCAACAATGCAGCGGCTGGCAACATCGTGGGAGCATATGGGCGTGATGATGATGCTCTCGGCCTCCGGCTCCACAATGGGTCCGCCAGCGGAGAGACTATAAGCCGTAGAGCCGGTGGGGGTTGAAATAATCACGCCGTCTCCTCCGCATTCCATGGCTTGAACACCGTCACATTTCACCGCCAGGTGCACAATTCTGGCCACGGCGCCTTTGGTGATCACCGCGTCGTTCAGGCAAATGTCATGGAAGATGATCTCCCGCTCCCGCAGGACAACCACATCCAGCATCATCCGGCTGTCGATCCGGTATTTCCCGGCGGCCAGAAGCCGAAGCTTTTCCAGCTCGCTGCTTTCCAGCTCTGCCATAAAGCCCATGGTTCCGATGTTGATCCCCAAAAGCGGCAGGCCTCTTTTGGTAGCAGCCTTGGCCATGTGAAGAATGGTACCATCGCCGCCGAAGCAAATCACCAGATCCGCATTGCCCAGCTCCCGATCCAGTCTGGAAAAGTGGATATCCCGGGGCAAATCGCAATTATGATCTATCTCAAAGGGCAGGCAGACTTTAACCTGGAACCCCGCCTCTTTCAAGATCTGCATCGCACCGCGGAGGGTTTGAAAATTCTTGTCCCGGTAGGGATTGGGGGTTAATATCAGATTTTTCATCTCTCCACTCCTTAATCCAGGACTTGATGGGCCTGGCGGACAACCTCCGCCGTATCCGGGAAGCTTTCTTCTCTTGCCTCCAGGGTTAAATGCCCCAAGAACTCAATGTTTCCCTCCGGCCCCTTTACGGGAGAAAAGGTCAGGCCAAGAATGCGAAATTCCAACGCATGAGCAAGGGCAACGAATTGTTCCAAAACCTCCTGATGGGTCTTTGGCTCCCGAACCACGCCCTTTTTGCCAACCTTCTCTTTCCCCGCCTCAAACTGGGGTTTGATCAGGCAGAGCACCTGCCCCGTGGGCTTTAACAGCTTTTTAATGACCGGAAGCACGATTTTCAGGGAAATAAAGCTTACATCAATAACGGACAAATCCAGCGCCTCTCCCAGCTGCTCCGGGGTGACGTAGCGGATATTGGTTCGCTCCATGACCACGACTCTGGGATCGGAGCGGATTTTCCAATCCAGCTGGCCATAGCCCACATCAATTGCAAATACCTTTTTGGCCCCCTGCTGGAGAAGGCAGTCCGTAAAACCGCCAGTGGAGGCCCCGGAATCGGAACAGACGAACCCCTCCGGCTTCACGCCGAAATCCCGAAGCGCTTTTTCCAGCTTCAAGCCGCCCCGGCTGACATAGGGACACACCGCCCCCCGAACCTCAATGGAAGCCGTATCCTCATAGGAAATGCCGGGCTTGTCTGCCTTCTGACCGTCCACATACACCAGCCCGCTCATGATGATGGCCTGGGCCTTGGAACGGGTATCCGCGTACCCCTGCTCGGTCAGCAAAACATCCAGTCGTTTTTTATTTTTCATTGGCCGCCACCCCGGTTACATAGTTCACAATGGAATCCGCATCTAGGCCGCAGAGGGAATAAAGCTTTTTCTGATCGCCATGGGGCACAAAGCCGGCACCCAAATCCATTCCATCTACCCTGCATTCCGGGCAGTGCGCCCGAAGCTCCCAGGCCAGCGCCGCTTTGATTCCGGAGTTGGACGCTGTCTCTTCAATTACGACTGCGATTTTTCTGTCCGGCATCAGGCGGAGAATCTCATCCGCAGGGATTTGGGAAAGCTCCAGCAGCCGCAGCACCGTACACCGGATACCGGCTTGCTCCAACCGCTCCGCAGCCTCCAAAACCGGGTTGATCATGGTTCCGTAGGTGATTAGGGTCATATCATCCCCTGAACGATGCAGAACAACGCTATTTTCTGCATCCCAGAGAGAATCTGAATACGCGCCCTCGCTGCCACGGGGGTAGCGGACTGCCACAGCCCCCCGGCAATCCCTGATCGCCCAGGTCAGCATCTGTTCCTGCTCCCGCAGGCTGGCAGGAGCCAGGATTTTCATACCGGGTATCTGCCTCAGATAGCCCACGTCAAAAACACCGTGATGGGTTGGGCCGTCGTCTCCCACCAGACCGGCGCGGTCAACGGCAAACACCACATGCAGCTGCAGCATGGACACATCCTGAAGGATCTGATCAAAGGCCCGCTGCAGGAAAGTGGAATATATGGCAACCACGGGGATCATCCCCTGCTTTGCCAGTCCACCTGCCATGGAGACCGCGTGCTCCTCCGCAATGCCAACATCAAAAAGCCGCTCCGGAAATTGCTTCATAAACCGAAGCAAACCGGTTCCGCCGGGCATTGCCGCCGTGATGGCACAGAGCTTGGGATTTTGCTCCCCAAGGGACACCATGGTATCTCCAAAGGAATCCGAGAAAGTCCGCACCTTTTTTGCCAGCTTTTTCCCGGTTGCGGCATCAAATTTCCCGATTCCATGGAACTTCGCCGGATCATTCTCTGCGAAGCTGTAGCCGCAGCCCTTTCTGGTTACTACATGGACAAGGGTGGGCTCCTGCAAATCCCGTGCCGCCCGAAGCACCGATATCAGATCGGGCAGATCGTGACCGTCCACCGGCCCCAGATACTTAAAGCCCATATTTTCGAAAATGGTGGTTTGCAGCAGAAAATGCTTGATTCTGTTTTTCGCCCGACTGGAAAACAGGTAAACCTGTTTTCCGCCGGGAATACGGTAAAGCGTCCGGCGATACCAAAGCTTCACGCCCAAATACCGCTCACTGGAGCGAAGCCTGGACAGATGCCTGGAAACGCCGCCCACATTTTTGCCAATGGACATTTCATTGTCATTCAGAATGACCACCATGGGCTCCTTGCTCTCGGCGGCATCGTTCAGCCCCTCATAGGCCATTCCGCCGGTGGCAGCGCCGTCTCCGATCAGGGCAACCACCTGGTAATCCTGGTGGAGCAGCGTTCTGGCTCTGGCCATGCCCAGGGCAATGGAAACGGAGCTGGAAGCATGACCCGCCACAAAGGCATCGGTAACGCTCTCGCTGGGCTTAGGGAAGCCGGAGAGCCCGCCGAACTGGCGGAGCGTAGGAAAGGCTTCCTGCCGTCCAGTCAGCAATTTATGGACATAGGACTGGTGCCCCACATCAAAAACCAGCCGATCCTTTGCAGTATCATACACGGTTTCCAGCGCCACCGACAGCTCCACAACGCCCAGATTCCCCGCCAGGTGACCTCCGGTCTGGGAAACACTGGAAATCAAAAACTCCCGAATTTCCGCGCAGAGCTGAATTTTTTCCTTGTCGGTGAGGCGAAGCAGGTCTTCATGACAATGAATGCCCGGTAAAATCTTCAAAGCGCACACAACCTATCTATTTCTTTTTTTCCGGAAAAGATTCAGGAATCCATACCAAGCAGCAATCACCTTGCCCGCCTGGTGAACGATCACCGTGCAGGATTGAATGGCATAGGATTTCCCGATTGCTTTGCCGCCCACTGTGGTGGCAGCTACCAAAGCCGACATCAGCAGTGAGATCAAATTTGGCCAGGAAAAGGTGAAATGAGAGATGATTTTGGATGCGATCACCGCCGAAGCGGAGCCGGAAATAACGCCGCAGATATCTCCCACCACATCGTTGCAAATGGAACCCACCCGTTCTGCGTTCCGCAGGAGACTGATGGCCTCCTGTGCGCCGGGAACCTTACGGGCTGCCATGGAGTGAAAGGGGCGCTCGTCGGCAGAGGTAACCGCCACGCCCACCACATCAAACAGGATACCCACCAATACAATGACAAACAGTATGACAAAGGCGGCAGCCATCCCGCTGCGGGACAGCAGCTCCTCGGACAGCAGGCTGATGGCGCCGGATACAAAAAGAGTAATCACAAAAATCGTTACTACCCAGCGAACGGTTTTTTTACTCTCTCGTTTGGAAGATGTGGAATCTGACTTTCCCACGATGCTCCTCCTGATCTTTTGATAATGATAACGGCAGCAGGCGGGATAAATCTTACGGCTTAGGTCGGGTTGGATTTCCCCAGGCGAAACCTGCCGTTGCCGCGCAGGCCGTTTCCATTTGATTCACCCGCTCAGGCGTTGCCAACCTGAATACCCGATTGCCACTTAGTCCGTAC